>JANMTA010000369.1:0-1697 GCA_031389965.1 Betaproteobacteria bacterium | reverse complement strand
AATCCGATGAAAATCGCGCTGTCGAAGTTCAAGCGCGACGGCGGCCGCTTCATTTCGATCAATCCGGTGCGCACCGGCTATTCGGCGATTGCCGATGACTGGGTGCCGATCCGCCCCGGCACGGATGGCGCGCTGCTCTTGGCCATCATCCATGAGATCATCGCCACCGGACTTTACGATCGCGATTTCCTGGTCAAGTACAGCAATGCCGGGCAACTGGTGAATGTGAACCAGGCCAATGACGAGTTTGGCTTTTTCGTGCGTACCGAAGTGCCAACGGAAGAGGCGTGCTACGAACCGCAGGACAAGCTCTGGTGGGATCGCACTACCGACCGCGCGGTGATCACGCACACGCCCGGCGCCGACCCCTTTCTGCTCGGCGAATTCACGCTGCAGGACGGCACGCCGGTGAAGCCGGCCTTCCAGTTGCTGCAAGAGCGCGTCAAGGACTACACCCCCGAATGGGCGAGCCAGATTACCGGCATTGCGGCCGATGTCATTCGTCAGTTGGCGCATGAAATGGGCGTCACCGCGCGCGACCAGAAGATCGAATTGCCGATCGCCTGGACCGACTCCTGGGGTAACGAACACGACACGGTGACCGGCAATCCGGTGGCCTTCCATGCCATGCGCGGTTTGGCGGCGCACAGCAACGGCTTCCAGACGATACGCGCGCTGGCGATCCTGATGTCACTGCTGGGCACCATCGACCGCCCCGGCGGTTTCCGCCACAAGGCGCCTTTCCCGCGTCCGATTCCACCCTGCGCGCGCACCCCTAACGATCCGCGCGCTGTACAACCCAACCGCCCGCTCGACGGCATGGTGCTGGGCTGGCCCTCCGATCCGGACGACCTGTTCGTCAATGACGACGGCAGCCCGGTGCGCATCGACAAGGCCTTCTCCTGGGAATATCCGCTCTCGGTCCATGGCCTGATGCACAACGCCATCACCAATGCGTGGCGCGGCGACCCCTACCGCATCGACACCTTGCTGATCTTCATGGCCAACATGTCATGGAACTCGACCATGAACACGGCCGAAGTGCGGCAGATGTTGAATGACAAAGTCAGCGACAAGGATGGAAACGAGGAATTCAAGATTCCCTTCCTCGTCGTTTGCGACGCCTTCCATTCCGAGATGACGGCCTTCGCCGACCTGATCCTGCCGGACACCACTTACCTTGAACGGCATGACGTGATGTCCATGCTCGACCGGCCGATTTCCGAGTTCGACGGGCCGGTGGATTCGGTGAGGATTCCCGTGGTGCCGGTCTCGGGTGACTGCAAGCCTTTCCAGGAAGTGCTGATCGAACTCGGCACGCGCCTGAAGCTGCCGGCTTTCGTCACACCGGCCGGCGTGCGCAAGTTTCGCGACTATCCCGATTTCATCGTCAACTACGAGACCGAGCCGGGCTCCGGTATCGGCTTTCTCGCCGGCTGGCGCGGCAAGGGCGGCGAGAAGTTCCTGCGTGGCGAGCCGAACCCGAACCAGTGGGAGATGTACGCCAAGAACAACTGCGTGTTCCACTACGAACTGCCCAAGTCCTACCAGTACATGCGCAACTGGAACAAGGGCTACCTCGAATGGTCGCAGCGCAACCGCATCACGCGCTATGCGGAACCGATCCTGATCCACATCTACTCCGAAGTCCTGCAGCGCTTCCGCAGTGCCGCCCAGGGCAAGGGCCTGACACGCAA
>JANMTA010000350.1:0-5437 GCA_031389965.1 Betaproteobacteria bacterium | reverse complement strand
TCAGCCCTCGCTGTGCCGCAGCGACAGATCGACCGCACGCACGTTCTTGGTCAGGCCGCCGATCGAAATGCGATCGACGCCGGTTTCGGCGATGGCGCGCACGGTTTCCAGGCTGACGCCGCCCGAGGCTTCGAGTTCGGCGCGTCCGGCGGTAAGGCCGACGGCCTGGCGCATCTGGTTCAGGTCCATGTTGTCGAGCAGGATCATGCGGGCGTCGGCGTCGAGCGCTTCGGCGAGCTGCTCCAGGGTTTCCACCTCGATCTGGATGAAGACGTCGTCGCGGCCGATCGCCCGTGCCTGCTGCAGGGCAGCGCTGACGCCGCCGGCCGCCATGATGTGGTTTTCCTTGATCAGGATGCCGTCATAGAGACCGAGGCGGTGGTTGTTGCCGCCGCCGCAGGTGACGGCGTATTTCTGCGCCAGGCGCAGGCCGGGCAGGGTCTTGCGCGTGTCGACGATGCGTGCGCCGGTGCCGGCGATGGCATTTACATAGAGGCGTGTTGCGGTCGCTGTGGCCGAGAGCAGTTGCAGGAAATTCAGCGCAGCGCGCTCGGCGGTGAGCAGGGCGCGGGTGCTGGCTTCAATTTCGCACAGGATCTGGCCGGCAACCACCGCTTCGCCATCGCGCACATGCCAGCGGATCGCGGTCTGTGGATCGAGGCGGAAGAAGCAGGCATCGAACCAGGCGCTGCCGGCGAGTACGGCATTCTCGCGGCTGATGACGGTACCCTGCGAACGGCGTTTGGCGGAACTCAGCAGTGCCGTCAGGTCGCCGCCGCCGATATCCTCGACGAGAGTGGCGAGCACATTGCGTTGTACCTCGGCGGCAAGCTGCAGCGGGAGTTCCATGAATATTGGGTATTGACGGTGGGGATGCGAGCAATTTTAGCACCGGCCGCAGGACGAACTGATGCAGGCCCTGCATTCGCTAGCGTCCGCCTGTCAATGCATTTTCGATCCGCGCATGCTGAGCGTGGTCGCTGGCGCGGCGAAGCTGTCGGCCCGCGCCACGTCCCAGAACACCTTGAACACAGGATGATCTGGTACGCCTGACAGCAGTTCCCCGGGCCTGGCCCAATGGTGCAGGGCTGCCAGCGAGCGGACTTCGGTGGCCGAGACGCGCCGGATCACATGCTCGGGGCCCAG
This sequence comes from Betaproteobacteria bacterium, assembly GCA_031389965.1. Taxonomy (GTDB): domain Bacteria; phylum Pseudomonadota; class Gammaproteobacteria; order Burkholderiales; family Rhodocyclaceae; genus Sulfuritalea. The sequence continues at coordinate 4,291 of JANMTA010000350.1, read as the reverse complement.
TTCGCGCGGATGATGCAGGCCCGCGGCGCCGAGGATCTCCTTCAGCGCGGCAAGCGTGTTGCGATGAAACTGATAGATGCGCGTGGCCTTGTCGGGGACGTGGAGTGCGCGCATGCGTTGCGGATCCTGCGTCGTGATGCCCGTCGGGCAATGTCCGGTGTGGCAGGTCTGCGCCTGCAGGCAGCCCAGCGCGAACATGAAGCCGCGCGCCGAATTGCACCAGTCGGCGCCGGTGGCGATGGTGCGCGCCATGTCGAAGGCGGTGACGATCTTGCCCGAGGAACCGATGCTGATCTGCTGGCGCAAGTTGACCCCGACCAGCGTGTTGTGCACCAGCATCAGGCCTTCGCGCAGCGGGGCGCCGACGTGGTCGGTGAACTCCAGCGGCGCGGCGCCGGTGCCGCCCTCGCCGCCATCGACGACGATGAAATCCGGGGCGATGCCGGTGGCGAGCATGGCCTTGACGATGCCGAACCACTCCCAGGGATGGCCGATTGCCAGCTTGAAGCCGACCGGTTTGCCACCCGACAGTTCGCGCAACCGGGCGATGAAGGCGACCAGTTCGAGGGGTGTGGAGAAGGCCGCGTGGCGGGCCGGCGAAATGCAGTCGGTGCCCATCGGTACGCCGCGGGCCTCGGCAATTTCGCGGCTCACCTTGGCGCCGGGCAGCACGCCGCCATGCCCGGGCTTGGCACCCTGCGAGAGCTTGATCTCGATCATCTTGACCTGGTCGAGGCGGGCGTTCGCGGCGAACTTGCTCTCGTCGAAGTTGCCGTTGGCATCGCGGCAGCCGAAGTAGCCGCTGCCGACTTCCCAGACCAGGTCGCCGCCGTTCTGGCGGTGGTAGCGCGAGATCGAGCCCTCGCCGGTATCGTGGAAAAAATTGCCGCGCTTCGCTCCTTCATTCAGCGCCAGGATCGCGTTCGCCGACAGCGCGCCGAAGCTCATCGCCGAGATGTTGAAGACGCTGGCGGAGTAGGGCTTGGTGCAGCCCGGCCCGCCGATGTCGATGCGGAAGTCATGGCTCTCGATATGCGCCGGCGCGATCGAATGGTTGATCCATTCGTAGTGCGGTTCGTAGACATTCAGCTGGGTGCCGAAGGGGCGCTTGTCGAGGGCCTGCTTGGAACGCTGATAGACGATCGAACGCTGGGCGCGCGAGAAGGGCAGTTCATCGGAGTCGGCCTCGATGAAATACTGGCGGATTTCCGGCCGGATGTATTCGAAGAAAAAGCGGAAATGCGCAAGTACCGGATAGTTGCGCCGGATCGCCTGGCGCGGTTGCAGGAAATCGAACAGGCCGACCAGGGTCAGGCCGCCGCAGACCAGCGCCGGCCAGAACCAGAGTGTCGATAGCGACAGCAGCGCGAGACAGAGGGCGGTGAGGATCGCGCAAATGATCCAGGTCCAGTAGCGTTGTGCAACGATGTTGTCGAGACTGTGCAACATGGGTGCTCTCCTGCAAGTTTTTCTGCTGCTGGTTCGCTGCCGACCTACTTTACCTCATGCTTGACGCTTGAAGCGCCCCGACAATGCGATCGAGATGCTGCTGGCGGCAATCACCGCGATGCCGACTACGGAGAGCATATCCGGCAGATGCTCGTAGAACAGCCAGCCGAGCAGCATGGCCCAGATCAGTTGCGCGTAAAGGAAGGGCGAGAGGAAGGAGGCGGCCGCGTAGCGGAAGGCGCGGGTCAGCATCAGGTGGCCGGTGCCGCCGTAAATCCCCAGCGAGGCGATCAGCGCCGCATCGATCCAGTCCGGCATCGGCCCGCCCCAATACAGCGGCGCCGCCAGTGTCATCGACACCGTGCCCACCAGCGCGGTGTAGAACAGCATGGTGACGGTGTTCTCGGTCGGTGACAGTTGCCGCGTCTGGATCTGGTAGATCGCGTAGCAGGCCGCGGCCAATGACATCCAGATGATGCCCTGCAGGTTCAGCGCACCGCCGGGGCGGGCGATCAGCAGGGCGCCGCAAAAACCGGCGATGACCGCGATCCAGTGCCCGCCGGTGATCGATTCCTTGAGCAGCCAGTGCGAGAGGATCACCACCACCAGCGGCGTGACGAACAGGAAGGCGGTGCTTTCGGCCAGCGGCATCATGGAAAAGCCGGCCATCGAAAAGCCGGTGGTGCCGACCAGCATCAGCGCGCGCGCGACCTGGGCGACCGGGCGCGAGGTAGCGACCAGTTGCAGGCGCATCGCGGGCGCCAGGAAGATCACCATCATCAGGCAATGGAAGGTGTAGCGGCCCCAGACCATCATCGGTATCGGGTAGGTTTTCGACAGGTGCTTGGAGGTGGCGTCGAGTGCGGCGAAGCACAGCGTCGCGCCGAGCATCAGCAGCACGGCGAAGCCGACCTTGCGGCGGGCTTCAGGCAAGGTCGGCGATCCAGCGGTTGAGCAGTGTGCGTGCGGCGGGAATCAGTTCGCCGGCGGCGATGCCGATCGGGCCGTCGCCGGCGGCGGCGAGCGCATCGGCGGCGGCGCCGTGCAGATGCACGGCGGCGGACAGGGCGGCGTCGGCGGGCCAGCCCTGCGCCAGCAGCGCGCCGATGATGCCGGAGAGGACGTCGCCGGTGCCGCCCGAAGCCAGGCCCGGGTTGCCGCTGGTGTTGATGCGCCAGTGGCCGTCCGGGTGGGCGACGACCGTGCCGCAACCCTTGAGCGCGACATGCGCCTTGAAGCGTTGCGCCAGTTGCAGCGCGGCGCCGACGCGGTCGGCCTGCACCGTTGCCGTGGCAGTGCCCAGCAGGCGTCCGGCTTCGGCCGGATGCGGCGTCAGCAGCGTGGCCTGGTTGCGGCGGGCGAGTCCGGCAGCCAGCACCGGATGCGCGGCGAGCAGGTTCAGCGCATCGGCGTCGAACAGGCTTGGACAGTCGGCGCTGACGGCACGGCGCAGAAAGTCGAGCGCAGCGGCGGAAGCGCCCATGCCCGGGCCGATCACGGCCGCCGTGGCGTGGGCCAGCGCGTTGTCGGGCGAACGCAGCATCAGTTCGGGGTGCACGGGATCGACCGCCAGCGCCTGCAGCAGGCCGACGAAAACGCGGCCGGCGCCGAGTTGCAGCCCGGCGCGTCCGGCCAGCAGCGCGGCGCCGCTCATGCCGGCCGCGCCGCCGGTCACCGCCAGCGAACCGTAGCTGCCCTTGTGGCTGTTGCGCTGGCGCGGTGTGAGGCAGGCGCGGAAATCGTCGAGGGAGAGCAGGGCGCCGGGGAAAGCGTTGAGCTCGAGGCCGAGATCGACCACGCTGATTTCGCCGCAATGGTCGGGGCCATCCAGCGTGTACAGGCCGGGCTTGCCACCGATTAAACTCAGCGTGTGCGTGGCGCGCACTGCGATGCCCAGCACGCGCCCGGTGTCGCCGTCGAGGCCGCTGGGAATGTCGAGCGCCAGCACCGGGCCGCCAAAGGCGTTGATGCGCGCGATGAGGTCGGCCCAGGCGCCCTCGATCGGGCGGGTGAGGCCGATGCCGAACAGGCCGTCGACCACCAGGCCGTACTTGCCGGCCGCAACCGTGTCGCCGGGCTCGACCAGGACTACCGCGATGCCGCGATGCTGCAATACGCGCGCCATGACCCGCGCATCGCCGCCGTTGTTGCCGGGGCCGGCCAGGATCAACACCGGCGCGCGGCCTCCCTGCAGCAACTGCTGGACGAAATCCGCTGCAGTCAAGCCCGCGCGTTCCATCAGAGGAGGCGCGACGTCCGCATGACGGGTTTCGAAAGCGCGCAATTCAAAAGTGCGCAGGAGCGGCGAATTCATCAAAAAATTTTAACCTCTTGCTGGCGCGTGACTCTTTGCAACATCGCGCAACATCGCGATCGTGCCGATTCTCAAGCGAACATTTGCATCAGGACAGGATGCCAGACAGCGTCGTCGATGGTTCCCATCTTGCTGACCAGCCTGGATTTGTCGACACAGCGGATCTGGTCGAGCAGGATGCGCGCCGATTTGCCTTCGAAGCTCAATTCCGGCCGACATCCCAAGGCTTGGCCCTTGCTGGTGATCGGGGCGATGATCACCCGCGGCAGCGCGGCGTTCATGTCGTCCGGGGATATCACCAGCCCAGGCCTCGTCTTGCGGATTTCGGTGCCCAGGGTGGGGTCCAGATTGACCCAAAATACCTCGCCGCGCCTGACTGCTTCGCTGGCTTTTACCATTCCCAGTCACCGCTGTCGGTATCAGGCGGCAGATCGGACCTGACGCCGGCGTCGGCGTCAGGCCGATAGTGTTCAAACCAACCGGCGCGTGGAGCCTTGACCGGTTCTATGACGATCCGCGTTCCCTCGA
>JANMTA010000334.1:0-1527 GCA_031389965.1 Betaproteobacteria bacterium | reverse complement strand
CGAAGAGACCGCGCGCTTTTGCGGCATGAACTGGCTCGCACCCTGCATCGTGCATGGCGCACACGACATCGAGGGGCCGCAACTGGCAGCCGAGGCCGGGCAACTGCGCGGGCGGCTGGAGCAATGGCTTGCGCTTCATGCCGACGCTGCCGGCAAGGGCGGTTCGCAATCATGATGCGCGACGCCCTGATCTATCTCGCCGCGGCGGTCCTCTGCGTGCCCCTGGCCAAGCGCCTCGGCCTCGGTTCGGTGCTCGGCTACCTGATTGCCGGAACACTGATCGGGCCATGGGGTCTCGGCTTTGTCAGCGATGTCGAATCGATCATGCATTTTTCGGAGTTCGGCGTGGTGCTGATGCTGTTCCTGATCGGCCTCGAACTCGACTCGAAACGCCTGTGGGCCATGCGCCGCGAAGTCTTCGTCAATGGCAGTCTGCAGATGGTGGCCTGTGCCGTGCTGCTGGCGGTGGCCGGCGCGGCTTTCGGCTTCGACTGGAAGCTGGCGATCATCGCCGGGCTGGCGCTATCCCTGTCCTCGACCGCGATCGCGGTGCAGACCATGGGCGAACGCAATCTGCTGCCGGCGCCGACCGGGCGCAGCGCCTTCGCCATCCTGCTGTTCCAGGACATCGCGGCGATCCCCTTGCTGGCCGCCATCCCGCTGCTGGCGACGCATGCGGCGGCGACCACCACGCCCGGGCTGGATGCGCTGAAGGCGCTCGCGGCGATTGCCGGCATCATCGTGGTCGGCCGCTACCTGACGCGCCCCGCGCTGCGGCTGATCGCGGCAGCGGACACGCGCGAGGTATTCACCGCCTTCGCCCTGCTGCTGGTGCTGGGCATCTCGCAGTTGATGGCGCTGGTCGGCCTGTCGATGGCGCTCGGTGCCTTCCTCGCCGGCGTGCTGCTGGCGAGCTCGGAATACCGCCACGCCCTGGAAACCGACATCGAGCCCTTCAAGGGCCTGCTGCTCGGCCTGTTCTTTATTTCGGTCGGCATGGCGATCGACTTCGGCCTGCTGCTGGCCCGGCCCGGCAGTGTCGCGCTGCTGCTGGCCGGCTTCCTGGCGCTCAAGACCGCGCTGCTGTGGCTGCTGGCCCGGCTGATCGGCATCACGCCGCGGCAGCGCGGCCTGTTTGCCCTGCTGCTCGCGCAAGGCGGCGAATTCGCCTTCGTGGTGTTCGCTGCGGCGCAAAGCGCCAGCCTGCTCGACCGCGAAACCGGCAGTCTGCTGACCATGGTCGTGGCGCTGTCGATGGCCAGCACGCCGCTGCTGCTGGTGCTTCACGACCGCTTCGCCGATCGCCTGGCGGCGAAGCAGAAGCAGCAGGCCGACACCATCGACGAAGGCGCGGAGGGCGCCGTGCTGATCGCCGGCTTCGGCCGTTTCGGCCAGATCGTCGGCCGCCTGCTGTTTGCCAATGGCATGCGCGCGGTGGTGCTCGACCACGATCCCGACCAGATCGAGATGCTGCGCAAGTTCGGCTACAAGGTGTTCTACGGCGACGCGACGCGGCTCGACCTGCTG
>JANMTA010000311.1:0-3039 GCA_031389965.1 Betaproteobacteria bacterium | reverse complement strand
ACTGGGCGCGCATGAGGCAGGCCGGACTCTCGATGACGGCATCCTGCGTGCGGTATGGCTGACGCCCGAAGAGATTCGCGCCACCACCGATCGGCATCGCAGCCCGCTGGTGTCGCTGTGCGTCGATGACTATCTTGCCGGCCGGCGCTTTCCGCTCGATCTATTGCGTCACTACAACTGAATATCATGTCCAAGGGAAAAATCATTGTCGGACTGTCGGGCGGCGTCGATTCTTCGGTGGCGGCGCTGCTGCTCAAGCGCGAGGGCTATGAGGTAATCGGCCTGTTCATGAAGAACTGGGAAGACGACGACAGCGATGAGTACTGTTCCTCGCGCCAGGATCTGGTCGATGCCGCGGCGGCGGCCGATGTGATTGGCATCGAGTTCGAGGCAGTGAATTTCTCGGCCGAATACCGCGAGCGGGTGTTCGCCGATTTCCTGCGCGAATACCAGGCCGGTCGCACGCCGAACCCTGACGTGCTGTGCAATTCGGAAATCAAGTTCAAGGCCTTTCTCGACCATGCGCTGGCGCTCGGCGCGGACAAGATCGCCACCGGCCACTATGCCCAGGTGCGCGAGTTTCTCGGCGAATGGCAGCTGCTCAAGGCCGAAGACGGCACCAAGGATCAGAGCTATTTCCTGCATCGGCTGAACCAGGCGCAACTGGCGAAGACGCTGTTTCCCGTGGGGCACCTGTACAAGCGCGACGTGCGGCGCATCGCCGAGGAAGCCGGGCTGCCGAATCATGCGCGCAAGGATTCGACCGGGATCTGCTTCATCGGCGAGCGACCTTTCCGTGAGTTTCTCGCGCGCTACCTGCCAAAGCAGCCCGGCGAGATCCGCGTGCTCGGCACCGATCGCGTGGTCGGCCGACACGAGGGCCTGATGTACTACACCCTCGGCCAACGCGAAGGCCTCGGTATCGGCGGCGTCAAGGGTGCGCCGGAGGAACCCTGGTTCGTTACCGGCAAGGACATGGAGCGAAACATCCTCTGGGTGGTGCAGGGTCACGAGCATCCTGCCCTGCTCTCGGCAAGTCTGGTGGCGAGGGATCTGTCGTGGGTCGCCGGAGATGCGCCGCACACGCACTGGGTGTACGCGGCAAAGACGCGCTACCGCCAACCGGACGCCGCCTGCCAGATCGAGCGCATTTCCGCCGAAGAATGCGAAGTTGTTTTTGCTGCGCCGCAATGGGCGGTGACGCCCGGGCAGTCCCTGGTGATCTACGAGTCGCGCGTGTGCCTGGGAGGCGGCATCATCGCAACACATCTGGCGTGAACTGCTCAAATTCCTTGCATCAGCCTGCACTATCGGGTTTAGAATATTTTTTCGGGTGGGATGCCCGCAAATTTATGGAGGAGTTTTCAGTATGAATAAAGCAGAACTGATTGAAATTGCCGCCAAGGGAGCCGACATCAGCAAGGCGGCTGCCGGCAAGGCGCTCGACGGAGCCATGGCGGCGATAGTCAAGGCAGTATCAAAAGGGGACAACGTTACTCTGGTTGGTTTTGGCACGTTCAAGTCGGCCAAGCGTGCGGCGCGCACCGGCAAGAATCCCAAGACCGGTGCGGCGATCAAGATTCTCGCGACTACCGTGCCGAAATTCAGCGCCGGTGCGGGTTTCAAGCTGGCTGTTTCCGGCAAGAAGGCCAAGAAGTAAGCGAGTAATCGAATCAGTCTTTCGCCTGGAAGGGGTCCGCTTGCGGGCCCTTCTTTTATGGTCCTTCAGACATTTCTATGGGTCGGTAGTACGCTTTCGCGCATGGTCTGCAAGGAGGACATGCGATGGACAGCGTGGAGTTGTACCGGCAGTTGCTTGGGCTGACGGCGCCCTGGACGGTGGAGCACGTCGAATTGGATATGGCGAAGAAGCATGTTGAAGTTCATGTGGGACACCCGGGTGGGCAGCGCTTTGCCTGCCCCGAGTGCGGGCGCGAGCTTGGGGTCTATGACCATCTGGCTGAACGCGTTTGGCGCCACCTCGACAGTTGCCAGTTCCTCACCTATCTGCATGCACGGCCGCCGCGCGTATCGTGCCCGGAGCACGGCGTGCACCAAGTGACCTTGCCGTGGGCACAGGCGGGCAGCCGCTTCACGAACCTGTTTGAGGCACTGGCCATCGACATCCTGCTGGCGGCGAACGTCAAGAAGGCCGCCGAAATCCTGAGGATTACCTGGGACGAAGCCTGGCACCTGATGGAACGTGCGGTGCTTCGTGGTCGCGCTGCCAAGCGTGACGCTATCCCGAAGCAGATCGGCATCGACGAGAAGGCGATCGCCAAAGGTCATCACTACATGACCCTGGTGTGCGACCTGGAAGAATCCACCGTCGAGTACATCGGTGAAGACCGCAAGGAAACCAGTCTGGCCGCCTACTTCGATGCGTTTCCGAAAGAGCGTCGGGAGAAGATCGAAGCGATCAGCCTGGACATGTGGCCGGCCTACATCAATGCCTGCCGCGACAAGGTGCCTGGCGCCGACAGCAAGATGGTCTTCGACCGATTCCACATCATGCGGCACGTCCTCAATGCGGTGGATAAAGTCAGGAAACGGGAGCACAAGGGACTGATGCAGGCCGGCGACACCACCCTGATCAAGAGCAAGTACCTGTGGCTGACCAATCCGTCGAACATGACCGAGAAGACCAAAGCGCGCTTCGATGAACTGAAGGGTGCTGAACTCAAGACTGGCCGGGCGTGGGCGCTGAAGGAGGCGCTGCGGGAACTGTGGAGCTATACCTCGGTGGCGTGGGCAACGAAATTCTGGAAGCGCTGGTACTTCTGGGCGACGCACAGCCGCCTGCCGCCGATGATCGACGCCGCCAAGCTCATCGCTCGTCACTTGCCGAATGTGCTGACCTACTTTGCCCATCGCGTCACCAACGCTGTCGCGGAAGGATTGAATTCCAAGATTGCTACCGTCCAGAAGCGCGCTTGCGGCTATCGCAATCCGAACAACTTCAAGATCGCCGTCTATTTCCATTGCGGCGGTCTCAACCTATATCCGGCTGCCGTGACCCACACGAGAGTCGGATGAATC
>JANMTA010000182.1:0-9123 GCA_031389965.1 Betaproteobacteria bacterium | reverse complement strand
GCACCCCAGAATGTCACCCGCCAGGCGCCGATCAGCGCGCTGGCGCCGCCCGCCCGCGCCGCGACAGCGCCCAGCAATGCCAGGAAACCCACCGACGCCGCCGAAACAACGGGAATCAGGACTGCCTCTGGGGCCAATGCCGCCACAACCAGCGGAAATAGCGCGCCGACGGCAAAGCTGGCGGCAGACGACAATGCGGCCTGGACCGGTTGCGCGCTGGAGAGATCGGTGATGCCCAGTTCATCGCGCGCATGGGCGCCCAGGGCATCGTGCGCCATCAGTTGCTCCGCCACCTGTTGTGCCAGGCCGGCCTTGAGGCCGCGGCCGACATAAATCGCCGCCAGTTCGCGCTGTTCCGCGCCGGGATCCTTGTCCAGCTCGGCTTTCTCGCGGGCCAGGTCGGCCTCCTCCGTGTCGACCTGCGAATGCACCGATACATATTCGCCGGCAGCCATCGACATGGCGCCGGCCACCAGCGCGGCAACCCCGGTGACCAGAATGCTGGCGTGGCTGGCACTGGCCGCCGCGACGCCGACAATAAGGCTGGCGGTAGAGACAATGCCATCGTTGGCGCCCAGCACGGCGGCACGCAGCCAGCCAATGCGATCAGCGCGGTGGCGCTCGGCGTGGCGGCGCCATGACCTCATGGCGCTTCCGCCCTGGACGCCTCCGGCGCAGGTGTCCGCCTTGCGCCCGACCTGACGGCGACCGCCATCAGGTCGGTGTTTTCCTGGCCCACCAGGGGCGCCTTGAGCAGCCTGGCCAGCGCCTTGCCGCCCTGCGCCATGATCTGTGCGTGGTTGCGGATGAATATCGCGCGGGCCACCGGCGCCACCAGGTTCATCCACCATCGTTTGCTATGCACATGCCATTCGTAATGAACGACGCTGAGCTTGCCCTGGGAGAAAAACCTCCAGTGCCCGCTACCGGCAAGGTCGCCCGTGGCGACCCCTTCGAGGGCAACCAACTCATCGATGCGCGTGGCGCACACGTCGAACACTACCCGGTAAGGCAATCTGCCCTGCCAGGCATAGCGGCGCACGCTGCCAATGCCTTTTGCATCGCCGGCCACGGTCTGGTCGACCTTGCGCACGCTGGGCCACCAGTCGGGCCAGCGCAGTGAATCCTCGATGGCCGCGTACACCTCTTCCAGCGGCGCTTCGATGCGCCAGACCGTCAGCAAATGATATTCCGCCACGATGCCCTTAGCGCTGCCAGTTCATCGCCGGGCTCAAGCCAGCTTGGCCCAGATGATGCACCACGCCTCGGGGCTGATCTGGCCATCGACCAGCATGCAGGTGTTCGACGCGGCGATGAAGTGCCGGCAGTTGCTGCATTTCTGGTCGCCCTTGGGTTGCAACTGATATTGCACGCCGGCCTGCGTCGCCTTCTTGCTGGCCCCGGAGGCGGCAGGTGCAGCGGCTGCGGCGGAAGGACCGGGCGCTGCCGCACCGGCCGGCGCGGAACTGGCGCCCGGCTTCGAATCGCAGCCGGACAACACGAGCGGGAGGCACAGGCCGCAACCGACGGCCAGGGCGCCGCGCAACACCAGGCGGCGGGATGGAATGTCTGCATTCATGATTGATTTCTCCTTTGGGTAATCGAAGCTCAAGCGGCCGGCCCTGCCGGAACATTTAATGCAAGCCCGACCAGCGCCGCCAGCAAAGCCTGGATCAACTTCCGGCTCGCCGCGTCGACCAGCCTGCCGTCGCTGTCGAAGCGCTGCGCGGCACCGCCGATCATTACTTCGGGCTGATTGACGACGGGCATGTCTTGCGCCACAAGTATCTGCCGCAGATGGTATTGGGCGCGAGCCGTGCCCAGGCTTCCGGTGGAGGCCCCCATCACGGCCGCCGGCTTGCCCTGCCAGGCGCTTTTGCCGTAGGGCCGCGAGGCCCAGTCGATGGCGTTCTTGAGTGCGCCGGAAATCGAGTAGTTGTATTCCGGCGTGGCGAAAAGAATCGCATCCGCCGCCGCGATCCGACGCTTTAATTCGAGCACGGCAGCCGGCGGCGACAATTCGTCGTCCTGATTGAACACGGGAATCCCATGCAGCTCGATCAATTCCAGTTCGGCACCGTCGGGCAGCAATTCCTGCGCCGCCTTGAGCGCCAAACGGTTGTACGACCCGCTGCGCAGGCTCCCGGCAATGCCGAGAATTTTTACTTTGTCCATTTCCGTCGCTCCTCGCTTCAATCATGCAAAGCATGCGCGTCACCGATCCATGTCGCTGTGCGCCAACGCACAAAAGCACCAGCATCCTGTGTGGTCTGGCGAACGGACGCGAGCCTGCGCCCGGCGCAAGCTCCGCCGGAGACCGTTATCCCCCACAAAAACGAGGCAGGCCATGAACACGATCACGACGCAGGACGGCACCCAGATCTTCTACAAGGACTGGGGCACGGGACCCGCCGTGGTGTTCAGCCACGGCTGGCCGCTGAGTGCCGACAGCTGGGAAGCGCAGATGCTGTTCCTCGCCGGCGAAGGCTATCGCTGCATTGCCCACGACCGGCGCGGCCATGGCCGCTCGACCCAGACCTGGCACGGCAACGACATGGACACCTATGCCGACGACCTGGCGCAGCTGATCGAAACCCTCGACCTCAAGGATGCCCTGCTGGTCGGCTTTTCCGCCGGCGGCGGCGAAGTGGCGCGCTACATCGGCCGCCACGGCACTTCGCGGGTGGCCAAGGCCGCCCTGATCGCCGCCGTCACGCCGCTGATGCTGAAAACCGCGGCCAATCCGGACGGCCTGCCGCTGGAGAAGTTCGACGAGATCCGCGCCGCCTCGCTGGCCGATCGTTCGCAGTTCTACCGGGACCTTGCCAGCGGCCCCTTCTTCAACGGCAACCGGGCCGGTGTCAAAGTCTCGCAGGGCATGATCGACACCTTCTGGCACCAGGGCATCATGGCCGGCCACAAGGGCACTTACGACTGCATCAAGGCATTTTCAGAGACCGATTTCACCGAGGACCTGAAAAAGTTCGACATCCCGACGCTGATCATTCACGGCGACGACGACCAGATCGTGCCGATCGGCGCCGCGGCGCTGCGCGCCGCCAAGCTGGTCAGGAACCCGACGCTGAAAATCTACCCCGGCGCACCGCACGGACTGGCCGACACACACAAGGACCAGCTCAATGCCGATCTGCTGGAATTCCTCAGGAGTTGAGCGCGCCATGTCACCACCATATCGACTGCATTGTTTCCTGACGGCAATCCTCACTGCAACGCTGGTCTGCACCGCACCGGGAGCCGCGGCGGCTGAGGAAGATTTCGCCGCGCTGACGAAGCGACTGCAAAGCGAGAAGGCGGGTTTCGCGACGCGCCAGCAAGGCATGCTCGCCGAACGCTACGACCTCGCCGACCGTCCGCTCTCCGGCGCCGCCATGGCGCGCGGCAAGCCGCTGCAGGGCGGCGTGCGCGTCACGTTGCCGCAGGCCTGAGCTGGCCGCAGCTCGCCGCCCTGACGCCGGAAGAAATCCGGGCCAGGCAATTGTGGCCGCCCGGCTTCCTGCCCCTGCCGCATCCCCACCACGAAGCCGGCGGCATGGTCTTCCCGCGCTTCCTGATCCGCGAGACGCTGCAGCAGACCGAGCGCGACCTGACCCGCTTCGACCTCGACTTCGACCTGCCGGACCATTTCCTGCCCGAGTTCCCGGCTCCGATCTATCTCACCACGCGGCTCGACCTCGGCGACGTCTCCCGTGGCAAACTGGTGACGCTGAGCAACTTCACCGCCCTGTTCAAGAACATCCTCGAGCGCGGCAGCCAGGTGCATTTCATGGCGGAGTTCCAGGCCCTGCTCGACTTTCCGCCGGCGCCGAAGCTCGACGTCTTCGGCAAGCTCGACCCGGCCAGGGCCAGCGCCGATGAGCTACGCGGCCAGGCGCTGTTCTTTGGCAAGGGCCGCTGCGCGACTTGTCATGCGCCGCCCTACTACACCGACAACCTGATGCACAACCTGAAGGTCGAACGCTTCTTTACGGTAGTCACCATCAACGGGCGCAAGGCCTCGGCCGACGGCCCGATCAAGACCTTTCCCCTGCGCGGCATCAAGGACTCCCCGCCCTACCTGCACGACGGCCGCCTGCTGACCCTGGACGATACGGTGGAGTTCTTCAACCTGGTACTGCAACTGAAGCTGGATCATCAGGAGAAGGCCGACCTGGTGGCCTTCATGCGGGCTCTGTAGAGCGTCAGCGCGAACGAGCGACGCGGCGATCCCGGAAGGCCGTTCCTGGGTGCGTTGGCGCACGGAATCCGGCTCGCGGGTGGCGCATGGTGCAGGCATGCGCGCCCGGCAAATGTCGTATTTCCGGCACGATTTTCGAGGAGTCAAAATGATCAATTCAGCAAAGCCGACGAGAGAGGTCCTCGTGCGCATTGTCCCGTTTGCCCTGCTGCTGGCCTCGATCAACCTCTACGCCCAGCAGCCGATGGCGATCATGCTCAAAGGGATCGCCGAGGTGCCTGCAGTGAAGACCGCAGCGACGGGCACCGGGCAAATCACGGTGCTGCCTGACCAGACCGTGAGCGGCAGCATCAAGACTACCGGGATGGTGCCGACCGTGGCGCATATTCACGAAGGCGCCTCGGGGCAGAACGGGCCACCGATCATCACCCTGACCAGGACTGGCGAAGACAGCTTTGTCGTCCCGGCCGAGGCCCGGCTGACCGATGCGCAGTACGCGAGCTTCAAGGCCGGTGATCTTTACATCAATGTGCATAGCGCGAAGCACCCGCAGGGTGAGATTCGCGGACAGCTGCTGCACATGGAAATCGCCGACACGCCAACGCGTCCGGCCAATTGAAGCGCAACACCTTGAGGAGAACACCATGAGCCTTGGAATGATTCTGTTGATTGTCCTGATCCTGATGCTGCTGGGCGCAATCCCGACCTGGCCGCACAGCAGGAGCTGGGGCTACGGACCCAGCGGCGGACTGGGCCTGGTCGCAGTCATCATCATCGTGCTGTTGCTGACGGGACATATGTGACGGCTAGCCCATCGCCTGGCGATGGCGGAACCAATCAAGGGACTGCGCAAGGGACTGCGACCATGTCGCCAACGCCCGGGCTTGAACCACATTACGCTCCGCACAATCTGGGCGACCGGCTGGCCTTGGGCCTGGTCAAGCTGCTGCGCTTCTTTGCCGACGCTTTCTTCGCCAAGCGCTATAGCCATCGCGCCATCGTGCTGGAAACGGTGGCGGCCGTGCCGGGCATGGTCGCCGGCACACTGCAGCACTTGCGCGCGCTGCGCCACATGGAAAGCGATCAGGGCTGGATCCGCACCCTGCTCGACGAAGCCGAGAACGAACGCATGCACCTGATGACCTTCATCCATGTCGCGCGGCCGACACGCTTCGAGCGCCTGCTGATTGTCGTTGCGCAAGCGATCTTCTACAACCTGTTCTTCCTGGCCTACCTGGTGTCGGCAAGGACCGCGCATCGCTTCGTCGGCTACCTCGAAGAGGAAGCGGTCTACAGCTACACCGAGTACCTGGCTGGGGTGGACGCCGGCAGCTATCGCAACGTCGCGGCACCCGGCATCGCCATCGACTACTGGAAGCTTCTGCCCAACGCACGCCTGCGCGATGTCATCATCGCGGTGCGCGCCGACGAGGCGCATCACCGCGATGTCAATCACGGATTTGCCGACGCCCTTGCCTAAGCAGAAGGCGCGCCCGACTTCACCGTTCCTCCGGCGCCGACTTCTGCGACGACCCGCGAGGAGCCCCGTCATCGTACCGCGGCCAGGTATCTGTGGGCAGCGTTGCATGCGCAGCAAGATGGGGCAGGACAAAACCCTGCCCGCATCGCTACGGAATGCTGCTGGCGAGAATCTACAAGGCGTTCCCGCTGCAATGCCTGATCTGCCACGGCCAGATGCGAATCATCGCCTTCATCAACAACGCCAGCGCCGTCGGGAAAATTCTCGATCACATCGGCGAATCAACCCAGCCCCGCGCATCGCGCCCACTCGTGGGCCACTGCTATGGGAGGCGGCAGCGGTGGCGGACCAGGCGGAGAACGATCCTCAGTGGTATTCGTCAGCCCAGCCCGCACCGGAGATCGAGTTCGATCAGCGCATCGCCTGGTAGATCCGGGCAGGTGACAGGATGCGCCGCCGCTCTCCATGCATCAGGCAGTGCTCGGGGTGCAATTCGGGAGGAATTTCTGCAAATCGCGACGCATGCCGGCCGGAAATCGGCGATTGACGGCTACACCCGGCGTCAAGTATCACGAGCAGCCTGCCGATGTGGGTTGACGGTTATGTACGCCAGCAAACAGACGGCAATAGCGTAACTACATAAGCTTCAATCAGCCGAGCCAACATACGCGTGCGCAGTGTCTGCACCACGGCAACGCATTCTTGCGTCAAGCAGGACTATCAACAACAGGAGAATCAAAATGAAAAAAAGCATTTTATTATTTTCCGCAATGATGCTCAGCGTACCGGCTTTCGCCGCTGACATTTCCCTGGGTGAGCCCGGGTACGGCGGGACGGGCTGTCCGGCCGGCACGGTATCCGTCACACTGAGTCCGGATGCGAAATCCTTGAGCTTGTTATTCGATCAATACCAGGTGGCCGTCGGTGGCGATACCGGCAAAAGCTTTGATCGCAAGAGTTGCAACATCGCCATCCCCGTGCGCGTGCCTCAAGGATTGAGCGTATCGGTCCTGAAGATCGACTTTCGTGGGTTTAATCATCTGCCAAAATCGGCAACCTCGCAGTTCAATGTCGAATACTTCTTTGCCGGCACCAGGGGCCCTGCATTCCAGAGAAGATTTAACGGGCCTCTGGATGAAGATTATTTGATCAACAACGAACTTACCGTTCAGGCGATCGTATGGTCGGGCTGTGGCGCGGACGTCAACCTGCGCACCAACTCGAGCATGAGAGTGCAAACGACTGGGAACAGGGACGCCATGGCCTCGATCGACTCCGAAGACGTCAGTGCGGGCATCATTTACCAACTGCAATGGCGCAGCTGTAGTTGAACGAATGCAGGGCGGCGCCTGGATACCATCGCCGCCCTGATCTGCGAGGATGAATTTCATGAAATGGATGCTGAAAAGTCTTCTCGCCAGCGCTTTGCTGGCCAGCCTGCCAGCTTGGGCGCAGCAAGCCAACGGTTGTCCCGCGGGTAGCTACTCGCTCGTCATGTCTCCCGATGGCACCACGTTGAGCATCATGTTCGACCAGTTCACCGTCGCAAGCAGCGGCGCTTCAGTCAGTGGAATGCAAAGAAAAGTTTGCCGCATCTCAGCCCCGCTGAACTTGCCGGCAGATTATTCCATCGGTGTTTACAAGGTCGATTACCGTGGCTTTGCGAAACTCGCTGCGAAACAGGAAAGCGAACTCGATGTTCAATATTTTCTGGGGCCACGCAACAACCAGCACGGCCGTGTTTTCAAGCGCAAAATCAAAGGGCCGCATGAAGATGATTACTTGTTTACCGAAACCATCGGTGCCGGCCAAATGAAACGGGTGGGGTGTGGCACCGCTGCCGTGCTCAACGTCAGCATCACGCTAGGCCTTGATGGCAACCTGAGCGCAGGCGAGGCGATGGCGTCGTTGGACACCACGGATGCCGTCCCGGGTGGCGCGCTGGTCTACCACCTCAATCTGAAGAAATGCTCTTGAAGCGGTGTCGGGGACCGAGTGAGTTAGCGTTGAGGTTCGGCAGGATTGATAACGGCAGGTCATCAGGAAGTGCTCGGGGTGCAATTCGGGAGGCTTTTCTGCAAATCGTGACGCATGCCGGCCGGAAATCGGCGATTCACGGCTACACCCGGCGTCAGCCATAGTCCCCCAAAGGCCCGTTGGATTTCCTATCCTTGGAGGAAGCGGTCTATAGCTACACCGAGTACCTGGCCGGGGTGGACGCTGGCAGTTATCGCAACGTCGCGGCACCCCGCATCGCCATCGACTACTGGAAGCTGCTGCCCAACGCGTGCCTGCGCGATGTCATCATCGCGGTGCGCGCCGACGAGGCGCATCACCGCGATATCAATCACGGATTTGCCGATGCGCTGGCCTGATCCGCCGTCTCGCCAGCGCCGTCCGCAAGGGATACCGTCTCCGGCTCAGCCGGAGACATAACTTTTGCCCGTCAGGCCTTCGAATCAAAAAACCGGATCATGTTCCGCCCAGCTTCCTTTGCCTGATACATTGCCGCATCAGCCCATTTCAGAATGTCGTCCTGGCTCCCTTCGTGGTCGATGAATACGACCACGCCGATGCTGATCGTGCAATGGTGCTCGACGGTGGTTTCCGCCCGGCCCTCCTGCTTGAATTTCAGCACATAGGATTTGTCCAGGGCGGCGCGAAGTTTTTCGGCAACGATGCGGGCCTCGACAACGGACTTGGCCTTGTCCACATCCAGCTCATTGAGGATCACCACAAACTCGTCGCCGCCGAAACGCGCGACGATATCCACTTCACGCACGCAACTGCCAATGCGGCGTGCCACTTCAATCAGCAGCAGGTCGCCCACGTAATGCCCCTGCGTGTCATTGAGTGTCTTGAAGTTATCCAGATCGAGGAACATCAGCGCACTGTAGCGGCCACTGCGTTTGCTGGCGGCCATGGTATGGCCCAGACGGTCGGTCAACAGGCGGCGATTGGGCAAGCCGGTCAATGAATCATGCAAGGCCAGATTGAGAATCTGCGCCTCGGCTTCCTTGCGCTCCGTGATATCGCGCGCCGCGACGAACACGCCCTGCAACCTCCTGCCCCGATCGTAGAAGGTGGTCGCATTGAAGGACACCACGGTTTCCTTGCCGTGACTGGCGCGTACGGTGAGTTCGTAGTTGGTGACCCGTTTCTTGACCAGCGCCAGCTTGATACTCGCCTCGGCCCGCTCCATATTGGTAAAGTGATTTTTGAACGGTGCGCCGATCAGCTCGTCGCGCGTCCAGCCGGTGAGCGCTTCCATCTGCTTGTTGACGTCGGTAATGATGCCGGCCGGATCGGTGGTCATGATCGCGTCGATGTTGGATTCGATCAGCGAGCGCGTGTAGAACTGCTGGTCGCGCAGGCGCTGGTCCAGCTTCTTCTGCTCGTCCTCGACCTGCTTGCGCGCCGTGTTGTCGGTGCCGATCAGCAGGTAGCC
>JANMTA010000301.1:0-4546 GCA_031389965.1 Betaproteobacteria bacterium | reverse complement strand
GCGGCAATCATCGCCTGGCGCTGGCCATCACCGGGCTCTATTTCGTCGGGGGATTGCTGCTGCTGATCGGCATCGATGCAAAGCGCGGGCATGCGGCCGCCCTGGCGCCCTGAAGCGCCCGCACGACTTAGCGGCAGGCAGTGGCCGTCTTGTGCAGCTTTTCCATAAGGGTCGCGGCTTCTTCCATGCCGGCAAAGGGAATCTTCACCTCGTGGCCGGAGCCCAGGGACCCACCGCCAAAGTAGATTTTCAGTTCCGTGCGCGTCGCCTCGACATATTGGACGATGCCGAGATTGATCCAGCGCCGCTTGCCGGGTTCATCCGACGGAACCTCAAACAGGCAAAACGCTGTCGACCCCGTTATCACAGGCTCGGCGCAAGCTACCCGCACTCCGCCCGCTGCAATCGCGGTGCAGATGATGCCCAGCAGACGGATATGTTTCAAGCCCATCCCGCAAGGATAGCGGCATCTCGGACCATGGTTCCAATTTTCCTCAGGCCTTGCGCAGCAGCGCCGCCAGCATCGCAATCGTCATGGAAGTGAAGGCGACCAGCGACCACTCCGCAATCGAAAGGCCGAGAAACTTCCAGCCGGCTTCGGAGCACAGGCCGGAGGCTTCGAACATCAGCGGCCACTGGCTGCCCGCCCAGTTCACCAAGTGTTCCCACCAGGGTTGGTCGGCGGTGCAACTGGCACCCTTGGCGAAACGTTGCAGCCAGGTCTGGTAGCTCGCCACGCCGACCCCCGTTAACGCGGTAGCGGCCATGACGGATGCGGCCAGACGTCGCGGCAGCGTCCTTGCGGGTGCTGATCCGGTCAGCCACCACGCGGCAATGGCTTCGAGTGCGAGCAGCAGATAAAGCATGCGCTGCAGGATGCACAGCGGGCAAGCGGCGAGATTCAAGGTGTGGGCCAGAATCAGGCCGCCGCCGACGAGACCCACGGCAGCCAACCCAGTGGCGGCAAACAGGCCGCGCGGCGTAAACAGCAGGCGCAGCCACTGCATGACTTACTTGCCCTTGCGTTCCTGGCGCACCTTGGCGATGACGCTGTCGGTGAGCTTCAATAATTCCTCGTAGTTGCCGACAGCTTCGTTGTTGAGGAGGTACCTGCCGTCCACCGCCAGTGAAGGCACGCCGGTGATGCGGGCCGTCGATGCATCCTGGTCAGCGCGCTGTATCTTGGCCTGCATCGAAAACGCAGCCATCGCATCGCCGAACTTTTTGGCGTCGGCACCCTTGCTCGCCGCCCAGGCGACCACGGCTTCGTCGTTCTTGAACTGGACGCGCTGTTCGTGGATCGCGATGAACACGGCGGCGTCGAGCTTGGCCAGATCGCCCGTGGCTTCAAGCGCATAGTAGATTCGGGAAAGCCGCGCCCACTCGGGGCGGTTGAAAGTTACAGGAACGCGGCGGAAGCTGACATCTTTCGGCAGCTTGGCAGCCCACTGGGTGATCAGGGGATGAAAGTCGCTGCAATGGTTGCAA
The DNA here is from genome assembly GCA_031389965.1 of Betaproteobacteria bacterium. Lineage (GTDB taxonomy): Bacteria > Pseudomonadota > Gammaproteobacteria > Burkholderiales > Rhodocyclaceae > Sulfuritalea. The sequence continues at coordinate 3,058 of JANMTA010000301.1, read as the reverse complement.
GCGTAAGAGAAGAACTCGATCACCTCGATCTTGTCCTTGGGGCTCGCGAGCGGCGGGCTGATCAGCTTGAATTCCTTTCCGACCTGTGGCTCTGCCGCAAAGCCGACGCCAGGCAGGGTGAGCGAGGAAACAAGGGTGGCAAACAGCAGGGCAACGAGTCTTTTCATGAAAATCTCCGTGGAAAGGTGTTTGGAGTCGGATTGTAAGACAGCGTTCCCCATAGAATGAACGCGAATGCAAATTTTCCTCGATTTTCCAGCCACACGCCTCGGCCCCGGGCCTTGCCGGGCCTCAGGCCTTGATCTGGAGTAAAGCCGTGATGGACATGCCGAAAAACTATTTCAAGCAAAAGCTGCAGCAGGGGCAGTGGCAGGTCGGCCTCTTTGTCGGCCTGACCAGCGGCTACAGCATGGAGATCCTGGCCGGCGCGGGTTTCGACTGGCTGGTGATCGACGCCGAACATTCGCCGAACAATCCCGCCAGCGTGCTGGCGCAGTTGCAGGCCGCCGCCCCTTACCCGGTGCAGTTGCTGGTGCGGCCGATGAGCCACGACGCGGCGCTGATCAAGCAGTATCTCGACATCGGCACGCAGACCTTGCTGCTGCCGCTGGTCGACGATGCCGCGCAGGCGCGGCAACTGGTGCGCGCCGTGCGCTACCCGCCCGAGGGCATCCGCGGCGTCGCCGCTTCGCTGGCGCGCGCGGCGCACTGGAACGGCGTCAAGGATTACGTGCAACATGCCAATGCCGAAGTCTGTCTCGTGGTGCAGGTGGAAACGCGGCAGGGGCTGGAAAATCTCGACGCGATAGCGGGCGTCGACGGTGTCGACGGCGTCTTCATCGGTCCCGCCGACCTTGCCGCATCCCTGGGGCATCTGGGCGATGCCGGCCATCCCGAAGTCCGGGCGGCCATCGACGCCGCACTGCGCCGCATCGCGGCCGCAGGCAAGGCGGCCGGCGTATTCGTCACCGATCCTGCGCTGGCGCAACACTACCGCAACTGCGGCGCCAGCTTCATTGCCGTCGGCGGCGACACTACGCTGCTGCGCAATGCTGCGCTGAAACTGGCCGCAGCGTTTCAGGACGGGAATTCCGAATCCGACGCGGTGGCCTGATAGCGAAATCCGTCGTCACGTACGCCGTCGCAGGCCGGCCAAAAACCGCTGCCGGCTATTTCAGCTCCAGCCAGATTTCGTTGCGGCGCAGGAACCACAGCGTCCATGGCGGGTCGTAGCGCGCCCAGAAGGGCTCGCCCTGCCAGGGCAGGCCGGCTTGCGCAAGGCCATCCTGCAACTTTTTCAGGTGCTCTTCGTAGCGGCTCTGCGACCAGGTTCCGGAATAGCCGATCACGGCCAGCGTCCGGGCCGCCATGGCGCGCAGCGTGACGTTCGAATCGGACGGTTCCGGCAGGGTTTCCAGGGTCCATTCGCGGGGCATGGAAAACTGGATGACGTAGACGCCGCCGCTGGCGCTTTGCAGCACCGGTGCCGTCATCGCGATCTTTATCGGCGCCTGGGCGACAGGGGCGGTCATCTCGATCTTTCGCGCCCCCTTGTTGCCGCCGAAAATATATCCGGCAAGGACTTTGAAGCCCTGGTTTCCGGCGTCATCCGCGGCGCCGCGGACGAGCGTTTCCGCGACGATATAAGGTTCATAGCGCCGCACTTCGAAGGTGTCGTAGCTGCGGACTACCGTGTAGGCGGGCTCGTCGGTTGCCATGGCGGAACTCCAGACTGCAAGCAGGGCGCAGGCAGCAAAAAATTGAAAGCGGGTCATCGGGAAGTGCGGGAACAAAAAACCAATATACACACCTTCGTGTTCCGGCAATCCGCCGCGCATGGCTTTCCGTTGCATGAGCCGCCGTACCGCCAGCGCCGACTTTTGACCATCTCCGCAACTAAACGAGTCAGCATTTCATTTGCTGACAGGGTCGTGGAGATTTCCCTTGCGCCGGATGCATTGATGCAGCAGCATCAGTGCATCACACTGCCGAATTGGCCTTATGCGCACCACGCTCGATATCGAAGACGATGTGCTGATTGCCGCCAGGGAACTTGCGCGGCGTGGCGGCACGAGCGCCGGGCGGGTCATTTCCGGCCTGGTGCGGCAAGCACTGACGCAATCCTCCGGATCGACAGCCGGCAGGGCCGGGGAACCGGCGACGGTCTGTGGATTCCGTCCGTTTCCGTCGCGCGGTGGCGTGGTCAGCAACGAGCAGGTCGACAAACTTCGCGAGGAAAAAGGCGCCTGATGCAGGTCTTGCCCGACATCAATGTGCTGATCACCCTTGCCATGGCGCTACCGCAGCGCACTCCAATGCGGCAGAATCCGCCTCTGTCCCGAAACATTGAAAGCCCCCCATGAAGAACCCCGAACTCCTGCGCAATGCCTGCCTGATCGGCGGCGAGTGGTTGCCTGCAACCGGCGCCAGCCTCGAAGTCCGCAACCCGGCCAACGGCGATCTGGTCGGAACTGTTCCCAGCTTCGGCGCGGCCGAAACGCGTCGTGCCATCGATGCCGCGCAGGCGGCTTTCCATCCGTGGCGGGCGAAGACGGCCGACGAACGGGCGCGGATCCTCAAGCGCTGGTTTCAGCTGATGATGGAAAACCAGGAGGACCTGGCGCGGCTGATGACGGCCGAACAGGGCAAGCCGCTGGCCGAGGCGCGCGGCGAGATTGCCTACGCGGCGTCCTTCATCGAGTGGTTCGCCGAGGAGGCGCGGCGCGTGTATGGCGAGGTGATTCCCTCGCCGCTGACCGACCGTCGCCTGATCGTGCTGAAGCAGCCGGTCGGCGTTTGCGCCGCGATCACGCCATGGAATTTTCCGGCGGCGATGATCACGCGCAAGGCGGCGCCGGCGCTGGCCGCCGGCTGCACCATGGTGGTCAAGCCGGCCGAGCAGACGCCGCTCTCGGCGCTGGCGCTGGCCTGGCTCGGGCAGCAGGCGGGCATCCCGCCCGGTGTGCTCAACATCGTGACCGGCGAACCGGTCGCCATTGGCGGCGAACTGACCTCGAATCCGAAAGTGCTGAAACTGTCCTTCACCGGCTCGACCGAG
>JANMTA010000048.1:0-4156 GCA_031389965.1 Betaproteobacteria bacterium | reverse complement strand
CAGGTTTTCGTCATCACCGCGCTGTTCATGCTGCCCGGCATGCTGCTGGCGCTGTTCGCGCGCGAGCCGGATGTCGCCGGCAACGCGCCGAAGACCTTGCGCGACGCCGTGGTGGAACCCTTCCACGAGTTCATCAACCGCGCCGGGCTGAAGGAAGCGCTGCTGATTCTGGCCTTCATCTTCCTCTACAAACTGGGCGATTCGATGTGTACCGCGCTGGCCACGCCCTTCTACCTCGACATGGGCTTCGCCAAGTCGCAGATCGGCATCGTCGCCAAGAATGCCGGGCTGTGGCCGGCGGTGTTCGGCGGCCTGATCGGCGGGCTGTGGATGGTGAAACTCGGCATCAACCGCGCGCTGTGGCTGTTCGGCGTGGTGCAACTGGTGTCGATTTTCGGCTTCGCCTGGCTGGCCTGGATCGGGCCGCACCCGATGCCGGGCGCGGTCGAACTGGCGCAACTGGCGCTGGTGATCGGCTTCGAGGCACTCGGCGTCGGCCTTGGCACCGCGGCCTTCGTCGCCTTCATCGCGCGGGCCACCCATCCGCTGTACACGGCGACGCAGTTCGCCCTGTTTACCAGCCTCGCCGCCGTGCCGCGCACTTTCATCAACGCCACCACCGGCTACCTGATCGAGATCCTCGGCTGGTTTCCCTTCTTCATGCTCTGCGCGCTGCTGGCCGTGCCGGGCATGGTGCTGCTGCTCAAGGTGGCGCCCTGGAATCCGCCGCGCGCCGCGGCGGCGTCGCCTCCGGCGTGACATTTGTCACGCCGGGCGGGCGAAGTGGTGCCAAAACAACAAGGTTTCAATAATTTGAAGCTTCATTCAACTTTTTGTCATGAGCCGCGTTATATCCTCTGAGGCGCACGGTTCCACAACGGGAGACGGCGATGTTAATGGTGATGAACATGAGCACAGGCAAACTCATCGAGGATGAATTCGGAGCGTTCGAGGACGAAGTTCTCAACGCCGAGTGGACCCCTGCCAGCCCCGAGCTTCAGCTCGGCCTGCAGGAAGTCCAGCATCGGGCAGCGGCGCAGCGGGAAGTCGACGCCGAAGCCGCCGATGCATTTCTCGCCGCGATGTATCGCAACCAGCAGTGAGCGTTCGCGCCATTCGCTGATGCCTTGTTGGTATCATCGCGCGCTTCGACATTTCTGAAGCGCACGATGAGCCCCCCATCCACGCCCGCCGTTACAGATCCCAAGCCTTCCGCCGCGCCCCTGCCCGGGCGCACCGATTTCCCGCATTTCCTCGCCATTCCCACCCGCTGGATGGACAACGACGTCTACGGCCACGTCAATAACGTCGTCTATTACAGCTACTTCGACACCGTCATCAACGAGTGGCTGATCCGCGAGGGCGGCCTCGACATCCACGACGGCACGGCCATCGGCTACTGCGTCGAATCGCAATGCCTCTACCTGGCGCCGCTGGCCTTTCCCGAGATCATCGACGCCGGCCTGCGCGTGGCGCACCTGGGCAATTCTTCGGTGCGCTACGAGATCGCGCTGTTCCCGCAGGGCGAGAACACTCCGGCCGCGACCGGCTGGTTCGTGCATGTCTTCGTCGCCCGTGCGGATGACCGTCCGACCGCCATCCCGCCGCGCCTGCGCGACTGCATGGAGCGCATCCGCCGCTGAGGCGGTGCGTTCCGCCTCAGGCCGGGGTCAGGCGCACGCGGCTGGCTTTGAGCGCCTGCACCGCGGCCCGGTCGCCGCGGCGGACGGTGAAACTGCGACCGGGGCCGAGGATGTAGTCCTCGCTGTCGCCATCGCGGGTGAGCCAGAGTTCGCCTTCCAGGCAGACCAGCGTCGCGTTCGCATCGGGCAGGGCGAGCAGCTGGTGCTTCGCCAGAACCTGCCCGGCAGCCGGGGTGTGCATTCCTGCAAGGAATTCTGTAGCATTCCGGACGGGCACCTGCGCGGAGCGTGCCGCGAACAGGGCGCGGCGTTTCTCCTGTGACCGGCAAACGAGCGATGCAGCGAGGTCAGCAGTGGCATTCATGATGGTTACTCCGGTCTGTTGCGATGCGCCAAGTATTGGTTTTTCCGCCGCAGCTGACCAGCGACATCGGGGCTTGCTATACATGAGTAAAAGGAATGCGTAAGACCGATCTTCCACCGCTCGACGCCTTGCGTGCTTTCGATGCCGCCGCGCGCCATCTGAGCTTCACCCGCGCCGCCGCGGAGTTGTTCGTGACCCAGTCGGCCGTGAGCAAGCAGGTCATCGCCCTGGAGTCGGCGCTCGCCGGCCCGCAAAGCGGCGTCCCCGGCGGACAAGGTCCGATACGGCTCTTCGAGCGCAAGACGCGCGCGCTGGTGCTCACCGCGGCGGGAGAGCGGCTGCAGCGCGCCACCGGCATCGCCTTTGCCGAGTTGCGCGCCGCCGCCGCCGAACTGCGCGGCGGCGAGGAGCCGACCGTCACCTTGTCCACCACCCAGGCCTTCGCCAGCTTCTGGCTGATCCCGCGCCTGGCGGATTTCCGGCGCAGCCATCCCGGCATCGACATCCGCATTTCGGCCGATACGCGGTTGGTCGATCTCGAACGTGGGCGCTTCGATGCGGCCGTGCGCTACCTGCAGGATCGCGACGCGCCGGCGAGTGCCTTGCGCCTGTTCGGCGACACGGTGTTGCCGGTGGTGAGCCCCGCCTTGCTGAAGAAATCCGCTACGCCGCTGGCGAAGCCGGCCGACCTCGTGCATCACATCCTGCTGGTGTACGAAGATGAGGCACAGCGCCGGCCCTGGCTGTCGTGGCCGGTATGGCTGGAGATGGCCGGCGTCCCCGATCTGCGTCCGGCCGGCAGCATCGCCTGCAACCAGTACGAAGCGGCGATCCGCGCCGCGGTCGACGGCCAGGGCGTGGCGCTGGCTTCACTGGCGCTGGTGGCGGACCTGCTGCGGCAAGGCAAGCTGGTGGCGCCGCTGCCGCAGCGCTTTTCCAATCCGCGTTCGTATTACCTGCTGCTGTCCGCGCGGGCGGCGGCGAATCCGGCGCTGGAGCCGTTTCGGCTATGGCTCGCGAGTCAGGTAAAGTGAGCCGCCGCTGTTTTGAAATCCGTATCTGTTCCTGGAGAACCGCTTGATGAAGTTGAAGTCCATGGCTGTTTTGTTGCTGCTCGGGACGCCGCCCCTTGCCTTTGCCGCTACCGTGCCCTGTCCCGATCTGGGGAAAGCGGTGCAGGTCGGCGCCTGTCCCGCCGAGGAAGAACTCAAGCACACCTTCACCGGCTACTGCAGCGATGACGCCAAAGCGTACAAGGGCGAAACCGAGGTGTGTACCGATTACCGGCTCTATCGGGCCTTGAAGAATGTCGCGCTTTGGGAATCGGGGGACGGGGTTTTCAGTGCCTATGTCTCCTGCGATCTGCCCGCGGCAAAGCTCAAGGGCGCCAGGGCTGCCGCGATCAAGGTCGGCAAGCAGGGCAAGCTGACGCAGCTTGTTTGCAGCTATGGCGAAGGCCTCGCCTTCACCTGGCGCACGCGCGCGGAATGCAGGGTCGAGGCCGGCGCCGACTGCGCCGCCAACCCGGCAAGCTGCAAGGCAGACTGCGAGTAATGCATCGGCATGAGCGAACTTGAAAACACCGTTCGGGCTGAGCCTGTCGAAGCCCCGCGCACCAAACAACCGACACCCGAGTCGACATCCGCGCCGGCAGTGTGCCGCCGCTGCGGCAGCCTCGGCCCGGTCGGCGATGACGGTTTTTGCGAAAAGTGCGAGAAGGCGCTGGAGCAGGCCTGCCTCTGAAGCGGAATTACTTGCCTGCCGGCGCCGGCGGCTCGCTGCCACCCGTCTTGCAGGCGGAGTAGGGCGGCGTCGCCGTGCCGTCGGCAAAGCTGGCCTCGTTGCCGTTGAGGCTCAGCACCGTGTTGCCCTTGCTGTAGCGCTGGCTGGAACCGATCCGTTCGAGCCGCAATTCGCGTTCCGCCAGAATCAGCCAGACAGCTTCGCCGCCATCCAGCGTGCGGACGTAAAGGCGCTTGCCCGCGGCGCACTGGTATTCGGTCGCATTGGCCGGCGTGCGCGAACGTTCCTGGACGCTGTCGCCGCCGAACGGGTTGTATTTCTTGAGGTTCATGTCGCCGCAGCCGGCCAGTAGCAGCGCGACACCGGCCAGGCCCGCGCCCGTCATGCCCATCAGTTTTCCTTGCAT
>JANMTA010000045.1:0-3583 GCA_031389965.1 Betaproteobacteria bacterium | reverse complement strand
CGGTACATTGCCTTACTCCTTGTCCAGATCGATCGCCGTTACCACTATCACCGCCGGATTATCGGTATCGACGGCTGCCACGAGCGCCAGATTGCGCCCTGCAAAGTAATAGTCCAATCGGCATTCGAGCGTGCCGCGCCGAAGGTTGGGTTCCGGTTCGCGGCGGATGACACCCTTTTTCAGGATTTCGAAAGCGGCTAGGCGCGAGATATGGCGCTGTCGCATCCGCAGCGGGGCATGATTGGTAAACACCACATTGGCAGGGACGCTGACCAGCGTCCGGATATGTTTTTGCCACTGCGGTTTCGACCAGCCCGCCACTGGATCGTTCCTATCAAAATGATAGGTTGGATACTCCCATTCCGGATGGCGGAAGTCAATCTGTAGCGGGCCAACGTGCTGCTTCGGCCCCTGATCGGGGCCTCGGCCGGCCCTGCATGGCCGACCGACCGGCGCAGGCGAAAAGCAGTGCTTTTCGAATTCCCTTCACCGTCCCGCCAGCGCCGACTTTCATCACAGCATCGACGCGTGAATGTCCTTCGTCATCAGGAATAAATGGGAGGCATCGATCGGCGAGCCGCGCCAGCAGCGTCAGCGGGATGAGATGGCGTGCCAGACCTTTGGCCAGTCGCACCGGAACGAAATCGAATTCGGCGGAGGCCGCGGCCAGCGTGTAATAGCCGACGACCCGGGTTTCGCCGCGCAGCGGCAACTTCATTTGCTCTCGAAAACGCCGGGCTTCCTGAGCAGTTCCTTGAGCCGGGGGATCGACTTTGCGGGTTGATCGAGCGCCGCGTAGAACGCAATCATCTGATCTGCGGGCAGCACAAAACGGGTCTGTGCGGCCAGGGTTTCATCGGCCACGGTACGCACGGCCCTGAGCACAAACTCGCTGACGTTCTGATGGCAGAGTACCGCCGCTTGGCGGATTCGCTCCTTCTCGGCCGCTGCGAGACGGATTTCCATGCGCTCTTCCTTGACCGTTGCACCCATGATGATCTCCATTTACTGTACGGACAGTACACGGAAATATTTGAGTGCTGCAACAGAAAGCCGATTCAGTGCCGCCGCTCGGGTCAGCCGAAAACCACAACCTTCAGTTTTTCGAGAAGGCCGAGACCGGCCCACCACTCCAGGCCATCGATCCGGAATTGGGTACCCGATTCGGTCAAGGCGAGTTTTCTGGCGCCCATCTCGGTCGCGCCCGAGTCGGCAATGAAGCTTGATTTCATCAGGTAGGTGGCGATGGCGGGTTGAATCTGCTGGCCGTCGATGGTCCAGCGCGCGCCATAGCCGTCGCTGTCGCCGCGCAGCATGAGCATCGGCTGGTAGTCGCCCATCAGCCGGAGTACCTTGAGCGTCTCGGCCCGGTTGGGAATGCGGGCGTCGCCGGGAGCATCCACAACTGTGCCCTCAGCACTGCTCCCAGGGCAAGCCTTCAAAGCGCCAGCCGTTCATCGCGCCGCGATGGTGGGTGTCGTCGAGTTCGCCCTCGAAGCCGTGCAGCACGTTGAACACGCGGGTGAAGCCGGCGGCTTCGAGGGCGTGACCGGCGTCAACCGAGCGGTTGCCGCTGCGGCAGATCAGCACCACGGGACGCTCGCCGGAATGGCCGGCGAGCTTTTTCACCTCGCCGACGAAGTGCGGATTGACTTCCCAGTCGGGGCCGTCGTTCCACGAGACATGGCTGACGCCGGCCGGATGGCCGACGAAGAAGAATTCCATTTCGCTGCGGCAATCGACGAACAGCGCGCTGGGATTGTCGTGAAGAAACTGCGCGGTTTCTTTTGGGGTCAGGTGTTCCATGAGGTTCTCCACTCGGTTGCTGGAAAAGCCATTGTAGCCAAGCGCGGTATAGTAAGCCGATGAATCCACTTTCCCCACCCAAGCCCATGACTGTCCTGCGTCTGAAAAGCCTGCTGCCCTGTGCCTGCGTGCTCATGGCGCTGGCGGCCCACGCCGAACCCGATCTCAGCGCAGCCGAGGCCGCCGCCCAGGTGCAGTCCGGCAAGCTGCTCCTGATCGACATCCGCACGCCGCCGGAATGGAAGGAAACCGGCGTCGCCAAGGGCGCCACGCTGCTCAACATGCTGCATCCGCAAGGTGCGCCGGGCTTCGCCAACGCCCTGCTGGAACAAGTGAAGGGCGACCGGAACGCGCCCATCGCGCTGATCTGCCGTACCGGCAATCGCACCACCCAGGTGCAGCGCTACCTGCAAAGCGTCGGCTTCACGCAGGTGTACAACGTCAAGGAAGGCATGGCCGGTAGCGCCGCCGGTCCGGGCTGGGTGAAGCGCGGCTTGCCGGTTGAATCCTGCACCACGCAGTGCTGAACACCGCCGAATCAGTCAGAGTCGGCGCTGACGGGACGGCGGTATAATCGCGCCTCGCTTCCGAGGAGCGCTGCAAGGTGGACGGCTGGAACGCCGATACCCTAGGCTCGGAACCCGTTTTCAACGGCGCTCACCCACCCGAGGAACATCCCGCCGGGGCATCAGGTGAGCCGTAGCGCAGCAACGCTCCCCACCCCGGTCATGGATTGGAGAGACGCATGACCACAGCTACGCCCGCCCCTGCCCGCTGGCAACCCGACCGCAGCGCCGAATTGCGCGCCCTGCTGGCGCAGCGCATCCTGATTCTCGATGGCGCCATGGGTACCATGGTGCAGCGGCACGGGCTGGTCGAGGCGGACTATCGCGTGGGTGTGACAAATTCGCGTTTTGCCGCGCATGGCAAGGACCTCAAGGGCAACAACGACCTGCTCTGCATCACGCGGCCCGACGTGATCGGCGCCATCCATGCCGAATACCTCGAAGCCGGCGCCGACATCATCGAGACCAACAGTTTCAACGGCACGCGCGTGTCGCAGGCGGAATACGGGCTGGAAGATCTTGCCTTCGAACTCAACGTCGCCGCGGCGCGGCTGGCACGCCAGACTGCAGACAAGTTCTCGACCGCCGACAAGCCGCGTTTCGTCGCCGGCGTGCTGGGACCGACTTCGCGCACCGCGTCGCTGTCGCCCGACGTCAACGACCCCGGCGCGCGCAATGTCACTTTCGATGCGCTGGTGGCCGATTACGTAGAGGCCGCGCGCGGCCTGACCGCCGGCGGCGCCGACATCCTGCTGGTGGAAACGGTGTTCGACACGCTCAACGCCAAGGCCGCGCTGTTCGCCATCGAGAAGTTCTTCGACGAGGCCGGCCGGCGCTGGCCGCTGATGATCTCGGGCACCATCACCGACGCTTCCGGGCGCACCCTTTCCGGGCAGACCGCGGAAGCCTTCTGGAATTCGCTGCGCCATGCGCGGCCGATTTCCTTCGGCCTCAACTGCGCGCTCGGCGCCAAGGAATTGCGCCAGCATGTCGAGGAGTTGTCGCGGCTGTGCGACTGCTACATCTCGGCCCACCCCAACGCCGGCCTGCCGAATGCCTTCGGCGGCTACGACGAGACGCCGCAGATGCTGGCCGACGAAATCCGCGAATGGGGAGAGACGGGCATCATCAACATCGCCGGCGGCTGTTGCGGCACCTCGCCCGACCACATCCGCGCAATTGCGCAGGCGCTGCAGGACACCAAACCTCGC
>JANMTA010000033.1:0-30973 GCA_031389965.1 Betaproteobacteria bacterium | reverse complement strand
ATGTTCGCCTGCGAGGAAGCCAACGTCGTCCCCGATATCATCTGCCTGTCGAAAGCGCTCACCGGCGGCACGCTGCCGCTGGCCGCGACCGTGGCGCGGCGTCACGTGTTCGAGGCCTTTCTGTCCGACGACCCTGCCGCCGCACTGATGCACGGTCCGACCTACATGGCCAACGCCCTGGCCTGCGCCGCGGCGAATGCCTCGCTCGACCTCTTCCAGAGCGAGCCGCGCCTGGTCCAGATCGCGGCGATCGAAGCCCAACTCGCGGCGGAACTGGCCCCCTGCCGGGCACTTGTCGGGGTTGCCGAGGTGCGGGTCAAGGGTGCGATCGGCGCCGTGGAACTCAGCGGCCCGGTCGACCTCCACGGCCTGCGCCGACGCTTCGTCGAACTCGGCGTCTGGCTGCGGCCCTTCGGCAAGCTGGTCTATCTGATGCCGCCTTTCATCGTCACGCCCGATGAGCTGACGACGCTGACCGGCGCCGTGCGCACCGTTCTCGCCGAACGGGCGAGGACACTCTGATGGATTCGACGCTCGACACCTTGCTGCTGCAACAACTCGCGGCCCTCGACGCCGCCCATCGCCGCCGCCGGCTGCGCGCCTTGTCCTGGGTGGACGGCCAGTTGCAGGACGCGAGCGGCCGCATCCTGATCGACGCCTCGTCCAACGACTATCTGGGCTTGAGCCAGCATCCGCTGGTCAAGGCGCGCGCGGCGGAATGGGCGCAGCGCCACGGCGCCGGCGCGCCGGCTTCGCGCCTGGTCACCGGCACGCGCGACGTCACGCTGGCGGTGGAGGAAAAGCTGGCTGCCTTCAAGGGCTGCGAAGCCGCACTGCTGTTCTCCAGCGGCTTCCAGGCCAATGCCACGGTGATTCCGGCGCTGGCGCGGCTGGGTGGAAAAGTTCCCGGCGGGACGCGGAGCGCTGGCGCTGGTGAGACGGCGATTTTCAGCGATGCGCTGAATCACGCCAGCATCGTGCATGGCTGCCGGGTCGCCCGCTCGAAGACGCAGGTCTTCGGCCACAACGATCTCCAACATCTCGACGATCTGCTGCGCCAGCACGCCGGAAAACCCGGCCGCAAGCTGATCCTCACCGAGTCCGTGTTCAGCATGGACGGCGACCGCGCCGATCTGCCTGCGCTGGTCGCGCTGGCCGAACGCCATGGCGCGGCGCTGTATGTCGACGAGGCCCATGCCAGCGGCGTGCTCGGGCCGCAGGGGCGCGGGCTTGCCGCGCAGTGTGCACAAAGCGGCGGCGGCGTCGATATCGTCATGGGCACGCTGGGCAAGGCCTTCGGTGCCTTCGGCGCCTATGTCGCCGGATCGCGGGCGCTGATCGACTGGCTGGTGAATAGCTGCCCCGGCTTCATCTACACCACGGCCTTGCCGCCGGCGGTGCTCGGTGCCGTCGATGCGGCACTCGACCTGGTGCCGGGCATGGACCGGGAGCGGGCGCAACTGGCGCGCAATGCGCAGCGCCTGCGCGATGCGCTGGCGCTGCGCAACTACGACACGCTCGATTCAAGCACCCAGATCATCCCCGCCGTGATCGGCAGCGAGGCCGACGCGCTGGCCGCGGCCCGGCGCCTGGAAGACGCCGGGATCCTGGCGGTAGCCATCCGTCCGCCGACGGTAGCCGACGGCACCAGCCGGCTGCGCTTCGCGCTCGGCAGCCACCTCGATGACGAAGCGATGGCCCGCTTGCTGGCGGCAGTGGCGGAACTCTAGTCTGAAGATCGGTGCCGAAGAAACCGGGTTTTAACGCTGATTCAATAAGTTGTCGTTGAATCACGGTTCGGGTTTCTGACTACGGCTGAACCGTCTGAATCAGCGCGAGTGCGCGCAGTGGTGACTACGGGAGCGCTGAACTTCAGATAAAAAAGCCCGCGCCAAGGCGGGCTTGTGGGCTAGGCAGTCGGCCGCTCTTACATTTCCGCTGAAGCCCAAAGATCGGGCCGATCCGTAAACACGGCGCTGACGCCCATGGCAAACAGGCGCTCGGCGTCTTCACGGCGATTGACCGTGTAACAGGCGAGCGGAAACCCGGCGTCGCGTACCGCCTGGAGCGCCTCGCCGGTCAGCGCGCGCGCCGACGAGTGCAAGGCACGCGCGCCCGTTTCCATGAGGCGCTCGCGCCAATCGGCCGGAATCGCCTCGAACAGCATGGCGCGCGGTAGTTGAACGGCTTCATCGGCGGCGGCGCGCAGGGCGCGGGCCGAAAACGATGACAACATCAGTTTTCCCGTCGTCGCTGCGGCGTGACGGGCGACCGCCTGTCCGGTCGCGGCCTCCTGCCCGGCTGCCGGCTTGAGTTCCACGTTGACCCACAAACCAAGAGCGGCGCACAAGCGCAAGGCCTCATCAAGAGTCGGCACCGGCTCCGCGGCGAAGGCCGGGTGGTGCCGGCTGCCGGCGTCGAGCCGGGCAAGTTGGGCGGAGCTGATGTCTGCCGCGCGCCCTTCGCCTGTAGTGGTGCGCTCCAGCGTCTCGTCGTGCATCAGGACGGGCACGCCATCGGCGGCGAGCATGGCGTCGAACTCGACGCCGCAACAGCCCAGGCGCGCTGCAAGGCGCAGCCCGGCCAGGGTATTTTCCGGCGCCAAGGCGCCGCCGCAGCGATGCGCAATGATGCGCGGATAGATCACTGCTTGCGAACCGGTGCCGCCTTGGCCGGCAAAGCTGCAGGTGCAACGGCCGCATTGACCCGGCGCGCCGTGTTGTCGAGTGCCTCTTTCACGGGACGATCAGTGGTCCACACAAAGGCCACTTCTTCGCCCAGAAACTCGTGCAGACGATCGCGAATCGGCCCGTGCTTCGCCCGCGTACTCCCCTTGCGCGTCACCGAAAGGCGCGTTTCCGCGGCGTCGAGCAAGTTCTGCGGAACGCCCGAGTCGCGCAGTCCCTTCATGGCCACCGGAGTCATCGGCAAATAGCTGGTGGCCTGGACCCATTCGACCTGCACCTCGGGGCGCAGCATGAAGTCGGCGAAACGGGCCGCCAGTTTGTACTCTTCCTTCTTGTGCCCGGCCAGGACCCACAAGCCCGCGCCATCCGGCAGGGTATCGGCCGGCTTGGCCCCATACACATCGTCGTAGTGCGGCAAGGCCGCAATGCCGACATCAAGTCCGGCGCGTCTGGCGTCGGCATACAGTGATGATTCGCCCGTCAGCATGGCGCATTCGCCGCTGAGAAAGCGTCGATTGCCTTCACGGCCGGGGCCGGAGTAATGAAAGTAGCGGCTCTTCTGCCAACTCGCCAGCAGCGCGAGATGCTTGACATTGACCATGCTATTGACCTGCACCTGGTCCGTCAGTCCCACCTTCGCCACCACCGACTCGCCAGCCTGCGCTGATATGTTTTCGGCATGGACCCAGGCAAAGCGCGCTGTGGTCAGTGGACATTTGCCGCCGCGGTCGTAGATCTCGCCCGCCACCTTCTGCAATTCCCACCAGGTCTTCACCGGCGGGTCGGAATCAAACCCGGCCTTGCGCAAGGCGGCGCGGTTGGTTAACAGCACCGGCAACGAAAATGCCATCGGCAACGCCTGAATGCGCCCGCTGGCGTCGTCCACCGCATCGGCAATCTGGGGGTAAAACCCGGTGGTGTCGAACTTCTGTCCGGCTCCGCGCATGACCTCGTGCAAGGGACGAAAGCGCGGTCGGGTGTCAAAAAACTCCATGCTGTCGTCGGGATCGAGCAGGGCGAGGTGCGGCAGCACCTGCCGGTTTTCCAGGCCTCGCGAGTCCTGCAGGAGCACCCTGCCCTTGCCTTTCTGTTCGTCATTGAAACGCAAGGCCAACGTCGCCAGAGTATCCAGTGCCTTGCCTTCGAGATCATGGCGCAAGGTAATGTCCTGGGCCAAGGCCGGGAAAGCCGCGCTGCATCCGAGCAAAACCAACAAAATCTTCTTCATGCGTCCGCCTCTGAGCCATCCGAAGGGGAGAAGTTTATACGTGATCGGCGTCGCTCCCGATTCATTACAGCCGAATGGCGGTTTTGATCGAACCCAAACAATTGGCCGTCCACCTGCCCGCAGCACGATCCAGGCAAGTGATCGGATGATGAAATCCACAGCACCCTCGTGGTCAATTTAACCAAATGAACAACGGCCGGCGGGGTCGGCCAGGCCATAACTACGGCCAAACAGGGCGTGGTTTTGTCATATTTGCTGCACACGCATTTATTGCGAATTCTTCTGTTCATTGCTGTCTCGACCAAATTGGACGAGTCATGCTTAATTAAAATATTGCACAGCACAACACTTGTGTGGCTCAGTGCTTGCTTTAAGTATCCGGAGCCAGCACGCCGCCAGGAAGCGGCAAGAACACCCGCGGTCGGCTGTTGCTCAAGTTGAATATTCTTGCGTGCGCGATCGGAAAAGATTCCGCAGGCATCGAGGTCGGAATTGATCTACATCAATAGACTGAATGCAGTATCCGGTATACATTGTCGCGGCGTTCGCCGATGGCCGATTCCCGATCAACGCACGGCAAGGCCGGGACCGAAAATTAAAAGTGATGTCCCCGCAGAGGAGATGTGGTTCAGATGAAAGCTTTTCCGATCCTGGCGTTGTGCTTCGTGCTTGCCGGCTGCAACGTGGTGGCCAACCTCGATGCCGTTTCGACGGTGAAGAAGGCGCCCATCCAGCGTTCCGACCAGTTTCAATCGGTCGCCGGCAACGGCAAGCTGCTGGTCGGCGTCGGCAGCAACGGCGTGATCGTCAGCTCGGACAACGACGGGGCGACGTGGAAACGCACCGTGCTACCCGGAGTTACTTCCCTGATTGGCCTTGCCGTGTGCCCCGACGGCTCATGGGCGGCGCTGGACTTCTACCGCAAGGTCTGGGTGGCCGACCCGGCGGCAACTAAATGGGATGCCCGGGAACTCACGACCAAGGCCAATCCGCTGGCCATCACCTGCGACTCCAAGGGGCAATACTGGGTGGTCGGCAGCCGGACGACATTGCTGTCGAGCGCCGACAAGGGAGCAAGCTGGAAATCGCAGGACTTCGGCGAAGACGCCATCCTGATGTCGATCCAGTTCCTCGATGCCGACAACGCCATCATTACCGGTGAATTCGGCATCCTGCTGACGACGAAGGATGGTGGCAACAGCTGGCAGCACGGCAAGAAGATCCCAAACGACTTTTTCCCGCACGCGGCGCTGTTCACGGACACCCGCACCGGATGGGTCTCGGGTCTGGCTGGGGTGATCCTGCACACCACCGACGGTGGCAACAACTGGGTCAAGCAGCCAGGCGGCGTGGGGGCGCCGATGTATGCACTGGTAAAGCACAAGGGCGAAATGTTTGCCATGGGAATCAATGGCCTGGTGCTCAAACTGACGGCAGGCGAATGGGCTCTGATCGAGGGACGCCCGGCGCCTTACCTGCGCTCGGCACTCTCGCTCGGCGACAAGGGAATGCTGATCGCCGGCGGCGCCGGCACGCTGCAGCTGTATTCGCCCGGGGCACAGACAGCCGCCCCGGCCGCCAAAAAATAACAAAGGCCAGCCATGAAACACAAGATTACCCACGCGCTGCATCAGGTCGAGAACCTGATCTTCGCCGCGCCCAAGGCAATCCTCGGGGCCATTCTGCTGGTCACCGTGTTTTTTGCACTGCAGATCCCGGGGCTGAAGATTTTCTCCGAGTTTGCCGACCTGCTGCCGCAAAAGCATCCCTACATCCAGTTGCATAACCAGATCCGCGATACTTTCGGCGGTGCCAGCCAGATTGTCGTGTCGGTCGAGGTAGACAGCGGCACGATCTTTACCAACAAGACGCTCGGCATCATCCACAAGCTGACCCAGGACGTCGATAGCCTGCCCGGCGTCAACCACAACCTGGTGTCGAGTCTTACCCACCGCACGGCGCGCAAGATCTGGCTGACCGAGACCGGGGAGCTGAACTCCGTCGCCTATTACGAGCCATCGAAGACCAATCTCAGCGACGCGGAGCTCGACCAGTTGAAGAAGGCCGTCATGGCCAACCCGCGCGTATATGGGCTGATGGTCTCGCCCGACCTGAAGGCGGCGCTGATCAAGGCGCAGTTGAACGAAGGCGATCTCGATTACGACAAGACTTTCCAGGATCTGCAGAAGGTTCGGGCACAGGCGGCAAGCCCAGGCGTCCGCATCTATGCCACCGGCCAGCCGGTGCTGATCGGCTGGGTCTACACCTACCTGCCGCAGATCCTGCAGATCTTCCTCTACACCATGGCACTGATGGTGTTCCTGCTGGTGATCCACTTCCGGTGTTTCTACGGAGTCTTCCTGCCGCTGCTCGGCATCGTGCTGTCGTCGATCTGGGGCCTGGGCTTCATATCGCTGCTCAAGTGGAACCTCGATCCGCTGAACCTGGTGATCCCCTTCCTGATTGCCGCGCGCGCCATGTCGCACAGCATCCAGCTGGTCGAGCGCTATTACGGCGAACTGGCCATCACCCTCGATTCGAAACAGGCGGCGCGCAATGCCTTCGACGACCTCTTTCGCCCCGGCTCGCTGGCCATTGTCGTCGATGCAGTCGGCATCCTGGTGATCGCCCTGGGCGCCGCCCCGATCAACATCAAGCTTGGCTACTACGCCGGCTTCTGGGCTTTCTCCGTGATCTTCACGGTCTTGCTGGTGGTGCCCCTGCTGCTCCTGCTGCTTCCCCAGCCGAAGAAAACCGAAAACAAATTCGGCATTCTGCGCGACCAGATCGTAAGCGCGATCAGCGTCGCCGGTCATCGCTCCGGAGCGCTGGCGATACTCGGCGTCTTTGCGGTGCTCATGGCCGCCGGCAGCATCTTCGCCGTCAAGGTCAAGATCGGTGAAGCCGAACCGGGCTCCCCGCTGCTCTATCCGAAGCACGACTACAACGTCTCGTCGAAGGCGATCAATGAGCGCTTCCCGGGTTCGGAGGAACTCTACATCGTCGCCCGCACGGCCGACAAGGGCGGATTGAAGCGCCCCGAAGTGCTGCATGCCATGGAAGCCTTCCAGAACCACATGCTCTACGACCCGGCACTGGGCGGCGTCAAGTCACTGCCGACCCTGATCAGCAATGTCAATGGCCTGATCCACAACGTCGAGCCACGCTGGTACCAGATTCCCGATTCGGCAGCGGAAGTCGGCGGCCTGATGTTCGCCTACATGGCCGGCAGCCCGATCCCGGGAGCGCTCAACGAGTTCCTCAATTCAGATGCTACCGACGCCAACATGGTGTTCTTTTACAAGGACCATCAGGCCGAAACCATCCAGCGCGCCGTTGCCCTGGCCAGAGAGGGCATCGCCAAAGTCGAGGGCGTCAAGGACTTCCAGATTCTCCTCGGCGGTGGCGTCATCGGCGTGAATGCAGCCATCAACGATGCGGTTTTCGATGACAACCGGCTCGTCGTGCCGCTGGTGCTGTTCCTCAGCTTCCTGTTCGTCATGGTCTTCTACGGCTCGCTGCACGCCGGCTGGCTGATGGTGCTGCCAATGATCTTTGCCACCATCCTGACCTATGCCTACATGGGCATCAACAACATCAGCGTGAACATCAATACCGTTCCGGTGATCGCTGTCGGCGTCGGCGTCGGCATCGACTACGCCATTTACATCATGAACCGCATCCGCGAGGAGATGGCGGTCCTGCGCGACCTGCCTGCGGCGATCATGAAGGCGCTGGCCACCACGGGATTCGCCGTCACGTTTACGGCGGCCACCCTGGTCGCCGGCATCATCATGTGGGTATTCCTTTCCGACCTGCGCTTCCAGTCCGATTCGGCCCTGCTGCTGAGCATCATGCTGATCCTCAACGCGCTCGCGGCGCTGCTGCTGATGCCGGCGTGGGTGATGATCTTCAAGCCGCGCTTCATCATGAATGCCTATCTGGATGAAGACGGGGTGCTGCAAGTGGGAGAACCTTCCGCAGCCGTCGCATAAACACAACTGAATACCTAATTGATAACGAAATAACCGCGGTTAATGTATGGATTTGGCAGCAAGGGGAGTAGGTTCTCCCGATGTTTTCCCGGAAGTGTTCCGCCGGGAATTCATTCGGGATGCGGGTTAGCAATGGGTGGCGAGGAGGCGTCTGGCGGAAGGTCTGGTCCGCCGATGCCCAAGAGACAGGCAACGAAGTGATGGTCGTTGCCCAGGTCCAATATAAAAGGAGTGAGAAAATGCAGAAGCACCATTCATTCAAGTTGAAGCCGCTGGCTGCCGCGACAGGCGCTGCGCTGCTGGTCGGCTTTGGCACGGGCGCGGTTCGCGCCGCGGACAATCTGCCCGATATGGGTAGTTCGGACGGGCAGCCGTGGCGGGTCGACACCTTCTACGAAAACGATACCCATTACCGGCAAGATACGGGGCTGTCGAAATTCCGCAACACCGTCCAGATCGAGGCCGACAAGGATCTGGGGGGCAACAGCACCTTCTCCAGCATCAAGATCCGCACCAAGTTTCGCGGAACTTATGACGGTGTGTACAAGATGAACTCCGACGAGTACGGTAAGAAGGCGGGCGGGCCGATCACGCTGGAAAATGGGACCAAAGACTACAACCCGAGCCTGGGACTTCCTCCCGGCGCAGTGCCGTTCTTGGTGGGCGGAGGACGTGTTCCCCACGGCAGCGGGCCCATCAACTACACCAATGCCACTGGTTTGCTGACAGGTTTGTATATCGCTGGTGGCGTGCCCGCCGGACCGGCGGCAGGGCTTGCTGCAACCAATAACTTTGCTGACACCTATCCCAACAATCCGAACAGCGGCATGATCGTTCTCGGCGGAAAGCTGCACAAGCAAGCAAACGGCGTCGCCTTCGGCGTGCCGCAAGCTCCCTGTGATTACGATCACCGGGGCTGTATCAAGGATTACATGGATGCCAACTCGCACGAACTCGCGTCGCCGGAATTCAACGACCGGCTCGACTTCATCCGCGAGGCCTTCGTCGTCGCCAAGATGCCGATGGCCGACGGCCGCAGCTGGAATTTCCAGCTGGGCAAGCAGCAGGTGGTCTGGGGCCGCACCGACTTGTTCCGCGTGCTCGACGTGATCAACCCGGTCGATTACTCGCGCAACAACATCTACGACGAGCTGCAGGATATCCGCATTCCAATGTGGATTTTCACCGCCGAATACCGCATGGGTGCGACGGAAACCTTCGACGACACCAACGTCCAGTTCGTCTGGAACTTCGACAAGTTCCGCCCCAACAATCTCGGCCAGGGCGGTACGCCGAACCAGATTCTCGGTGCCGGCGACTTCTTCCGCGGCATGAAGAATCTGTGGGACAACGGCGGCACGGTGGCGAACTTTGCCTTTGCAGATCAAACCGGCGGCATCGCCACCAACTTCGGGGCCAACCAGATCGGTATCCGCAAGGCTCACATGCCCGAGTGGTCGCTGGCGAACACCCAGGTCGGCTTCAAGTGGGAAGGCGTCTACAAGGGCACCGGGTTCTCGCTGAATGCCCTGACCTATCGGTCGCAGTTGCCGTCCCTTCGCAATCTGTATTCCAAGGGAGTTGGCAACGTCAATCCCTTTACGTCGGGAGGCCCATTTCTCTATGCTCCTGGGCAAACCACGCCCGTCTATCCGTATAACATAGCCTTTGACATCTACTTCCCCCGGATCAACCTGGTCGGCGGTTCGATGGACATGCAGCTCGACTCGATCAAGTCGAGCCTCCGCCTGGAGACGGCCGTCACCAAGGGCGAGGAATTTGCCAACACCGCGCGTCCCGAACTATATTCGACGTCGAAGGTCTGGCGCTACGTCATCGGCCTGGATCGACCGACCTTCATCCCATTCCTCAACGACAACCGGGCTTTCCTGCTCTCGGCCCAGTTGTTCGGCCAGCACCTGCTCGATCACGAGGAGCATCGCGGACCGTGGGGCAAGTACGGCATGCCGGACTGGAAGCACAACCACATCGGTACCTTCCTGATCAAGGGCTGGTACATGAACGACCGCGTCAGCCCGCAGATAATCATGGCGCACGACTTCCAGGCCCAGTCCAGCGTTGCCGCACCGTCCGTGGAATGGCTGTATTCCGACAACCTGAAGCTCACCTTTGGCGCCAACGTCAAGTTCGGCGACGGCGCCCGGAAGTGGAACGACGCCCGTGACGGCAATCCCTTCCCGCCCTACTCGGGTGGTCAGGCAGGGCGGAATCCCATGACGCAAGGCATGGCCGGCCTGACCGGCTTCGAGCCTCTCGGTCGTTTCCGCGCCGGCCCGATCGGCATGGCGAACAAGGAGGACGAGGTTTCCGTCACCGTCCGCTACAAGTTCTGAACCCAGTAGAAACAGACGCGCTTCCCGGTCCCGTGCCGGGATGCGCATCCCGATGATTGACCAAAGGATCTGCCACCATGAAAAAAACCGTCTTCAAACTCTCGGTTCTCGCAGCCGCCGTACTCTCTACCGGCCTGGCCGCAGCCGCCACGCCGGACGAGATCATCGATAGCTCCTTCTATCCCTACAAGAAGGGTTTTCCCACCCATCCGGTTGCCAAGCCCGGCACAGTCATCAACAAGAGCAACGTCGACGCCGCCAAGGATGTGCTCGACCCGGCGATGTACCAGGTCATCAAGAACGGCGACTATGAAATCACCGTCGGCGCGACGACCTCCTTCGATCTGCACAAGAGTTATGTTGATGCCAGCCGCGCCGGCATCGGCAAGGTCAAGCTCGGCGAAAAGAACGGCCAGATCATCGGCTATGCCGCCGGACGCGCCTTCCCCGAAGAGCCCGACCTGAAGGATCCGCGTGCCGGCGAGAAGCTGGCGTGGAACTACAAGTACGGCATCAACTGGGGCGACGCCGCCTCGATCGAGCCCTTCTACTGGAAGTATCGCAAGATGGAAACCGGCAAGATCGAAACGGTCAACAAGTTCGGCTTCCACTTCCTCAATTACAAGCACCGCGTCGCCCTGCCGCCGGTTCCGGAAATCACGCCGAACCCGTCGAATCTGTTCCGCGCGATCTACATGAAGGTCTTCGAGCCGCTCGACATCAAGGACACGCAACTCCTGATCCAGCGCTACGACGACGACCTCAAGCAGGATGACGCCAACCTCTACCTCGGTTTCCAGCGCCGCGTCCGTCGCCTCGCCACCGGCCAGATCACCGACTCCTTCCTCGGCAGCGACCTGATGATCGAGGACTTCGAAGGCTACAACGGCCGCGTCACCGACATGAACTGGTCATACAAGGGCACCACGACCATCCTCATGGCCTATTACAACCACAACGACCAGAAGCAGCTGTCGACGGAATTCAAGGAAAAAGACGGCTACCAGTACGTCGAATTCGGCGGCAAGGGCGGCTGTTACCCGCTGGTGACCTGGCAGCTGCGCAAGGTCCATATCCTCGAATCGACGCCGACCGATCCGAACCATCCGATCAGCAAGCGCATCCAGTACATGGACACGCAGGCGGCGACGCTGAGCCGGACCCTGATTTATGACCGCAAGGGCGAACTGTGGAAGAACTTCATCATCGGCAAGTCGCATCCGGATCATCATCTGCCGATCAACAAGGGCACCGGCATTTCCATCGACGACGCCTTCAGCATGGTCGACCTGCAATCCAAGCACTGCACCACGGGCCAGTTCCGCGGCATGGTCAGCCAGGAGCAGAATCCGCCGAGCTTGTTCACGGTACAGAACATGCGCGGCGCCAACTAGGCGAACGCGTCTTGTTCGGGAGTTGAAAGAGAAGGGGCGCAAGCCCCTTCTCCATTTTCAGGCTGCCCGCCGGCCTTGCGACACTTCGGACCAACCCGGGCCGCGCCTGAAATCTGCACGCCCGAGCCGCGTCGGGCAGGAAGCAGCGCATTATCGAAAACGGTTTGTCCGCTGCGGTTCCCCGAAGAACTCCTTTAACAGAAACCCTTCGAGACCTTCGTTATCTTCCATGCGCGCCGACAGGACCACCGTGCGGTCAAGTCGCTGCGACTCCCAATTGAAATTGCCTTTGTAATACTTGCGAATCAGCTCGATCATCCTGCGCACGACGGCAATTTCGATACTGCTGTTCGTCCCGATTTCGACTTGAACGTATTCGCGCCGGGAATTGCCCGAATCGTTGGTCCAGCCGCGGAAGGAGAAGGCCGCGCGGCGCGATTCGATGCTGATGATCTGGAATATGCCGCTGGTGCCCACCGTCAGATTGCGTTTGACGTTGGCCATCCGGATTTCATCCTCCGACGGCTCGCGCTCGGCGGGCGGGCCTGCGGCTGCGACCTGATCCCTGCCGGAAAGCCCCTCGGCCGCCCGGCGGCGCGCTCTTGCCGCGTCGACAAAGGACTGCATGTCCGTCGGCGCGGCGGGTGCCGGCGACGGTGGAACCGCCGGCATCACCGGCGCCACCGGTCTGGAAAGCGTGCTCTCGCGCGGCTTGTTCAGCGCAATGACCGGAGCCGTCGAAGCCTTGGGGCGACGCTCCGCAGACGGTGCCGGCTGGGTCTCCGGAACAGCGGCCGGGGCGCTTTGCGCGCTCTGCGGCGACGCGGGCGGCCGCAAATTCACAAGCAGTGAATTGCGGGTGGTTTCGGATGGCTCGCCGCTGCCCACACGCTGTTGGGGAACGACGAACAGCACCAGTCCATGCACAATGAGCGATCCGAGAAAGGCATACAGCGTGCTGCGGCGAACCCGCCAATGCAGGTAAGGATCATGCGCCGGCGATTCTTCCCAGACGAATTTCTTCCGGCTGATTTTCGAGTCCGTCGTCACGATGTCACAGCGTCAGTCGGCGCAGACGGCACGGCAAGTGCGGGTGTATCGGTATGTGCGGGGACACCAAACATGAGGCCGAGTTCGGAACTGGAGGGAGATTTGTGGAAAGAGAAGCACCGCCAGGCCGGAATGCAAAAAGCAGTTAGTGATCACTTTCACTAACTGCCTTGTCGGTTTATGGTGCGCCCGGAGAGATTCGAACTCCCTACCCCTTGGTTCGTAGCCAAGTACTCTATCCAGATGAGCTACGGGCGCTTGCGAGGGCCGAATTATACCCAAGAATCAGGTGAAGACAAGATCGAAACCACGCGCAAACGAGGCAGTGACTGAGGGCAGCCACTGTCGCGGGTCACTTTTTTTGCGTTTCACGGATCCCCCGGACCAAGGTCCGGGCTTGCTCCGCCGATGCTGCCTCCTGTGTCTTGTCCTTGAACAGCAGCCAGAGCGGACCGCCGTTGATGACCACCAGAGCGACCTCGATATACAGGATCG
Organism: Betaproteobacteria bacterium; assembly: GCA_031389965.1. Taxonomy (GTDB): domain Bacteria; phylum Pseudomonadota; class Gammaproteobacteria; order Burkholderiales; family Rhodocyclaceae; genus Sulfuritalea. The sequence goes on along the minus strand of JANMTA010000033.1, from coordinate 17,770 downwards.
CCGTCACCAGTTGTCGCTGGGAGTTGTCGCCAAACAGAAAATAGAAGCCTTCGAAGGCAGGCAGAGCGGCTTTGCTGATCGCCGAGAAATACTCGAATGGCGGAAACAGGAGTACCAGCACCAAATTGACCGCCACCAATGCCAGCACGATCCTTTGCTGCCGGTTGCCGCCCGGACTCCGGCTTGCCCGCACAGAGGCGGATCGCGCAGCAGCAACATGGCAATGCAGGCATTGAGCAGCACCACGATGAGTTCGAGCGCGAGAAAATTCGCGTTCATCACGCGATTCTGATGGGCGGCGAATGCGAAGTAAAAGCCGTCGAAGGTGGGGATGTTGCCGCGCTGCAGTGAAACATAATCGTAGGGTGGAAACATCATGAGCAGCGCCAGATTGACGACTGCGACAAGCAGTGCGATCCGTTGGGCAGTATTCATGGAGCGAGTCTACTCCCGAGACCGCAATCTCCGGTCGCAACGCAAATCGACTGAATTGCCGGGCCGCCCGCGCAAAATCCCGCTATCATGAAATGGTGGAGGTGAGCGGGATCGAACCGCTGGCCTCGACGTTGCGAACGTCGCGCTCTCCCAACTGAGCTACACCCCCATCGAGCGCTGCGGATTATAGCAACCGCCATGGGCCAGGGGAAGGCGCCCTCAGGCAAGGCTCACCTCGTCAATCGCACATTTGGTCACGCCCAGGGCGGTGCGCACCACCAATGGATAGGCGTTGCCGATGAACGGACCGAAACTGGCGATGTTGTAGCCAACCACAAGGCCGGGTATGTTGCCGATCAGCACCTCGCGCCCAACGACGAAGCCCAGGTTGATGGCGGCATTCACAGAGGATCCGATGCTGCGACCTGGCGGTTCGGAGTCCTGCTGAACCTTCCCCGGGCGCGAGCCCTTGCGCTCTTTGGCAGCCATGGCATCCTCCTCGCGGCGGAAAACCCGCCTGGTGGAAAATTATCGGCCGTCGCGGGAAAATCTTAGGCCTTGATGACAATAATGTTTCACCCCTATTTCGAACCGGCCGCGGCGCGGCGCAGGCGGTCGCTCACCGCCCGCCAGGCCTCTTCGTCGGGCGGCGTCGCGACAAGGATAAGGTCGCGGCCCAGCGTATCCAGCTCACGCAGCTTCGCGTAGAGATCATGGGCGAACTGCGCCGGGTCGGCGCTGGCCGCACACCATGCGATGTCCGGATGATCAAGGACGAGTGCTGGAGCAGCCAGCACGGCGACGCGCCGACCAGCCGTCAGCGCGAGCCGCGCCGTCGCGGCGAGATCCGCCGCCGCTACCAGTTGCAGTCGGGTACGCGGCGCATAGTGGGCTTCCAGGCTGCCCGAAACCCGCGGTGCATCCTGCGCCCCGCCGAATGCCGGCAGGTAGCCGAGAACCGTAGCGATCGCCGCGGCATCCAGCATGCCGGGCCGCAGAATTCGCGCCTCCGTGCCGGACAGATCAAGGATGGTGGATTCGATGCCGACCGCGCAGGGACCGCCGTCGACAATCATTGAAACGGCATCGCCGAGTTCCTCGCGCACATGCGCCGCCGTTGTCGGACTGACGCGCCCGAAGCGGTTGGCCGAGGGCGCGGCCACGCCGCCATTGAATTCGCGCAGCAGTTGACGGGCCAGCGGGTGATTGGGCACCCGCAGACCCACCGTGTCCTGGCCGCCGGTGACCGCATCGGGCACCGAGGGATGGCGTTTGAGAATCAGCGTCAATGGCCCCGGCCAGAAGGCTGCGGCGAGTTTGCCGGCCACCGCCGGTATGTCGATAGCCCAGCGTTCAAGGTGCGAAACCCCGGGCAGATGCACAATCAGCGGGTGATCCGCGGGTCGCCCCTTGGCGGCGAAGATTCCGGCGATGGCCTGCGGATTCGACGCATCGGCGCCGAGGCCATATACGGTTTCGGTGGGGAAGGCGACCAACTCACCGGCGCGGAGGCAAGCTGCCGCGCGCGACACTGCATTCATCGCCGCCTCTCCGCCGGGCCGTCCCAAGGAGAGGCCAGCCATGGCATTGGAGCGAAGCGAACCAAAGTCACCCCCTTCCCTGGGAAGGGGGCTGGGGGGAAGGTTCATCCTCAATACCGATCAATCGCCGTGCCGCCAACGCCGACTTTTGCACGTGCTGCGCGTCGGCGCCGATCACGGTGAAATGTCCCATCTTCCGCCCCGGGCGGGCGTGGTGCTTGCCGTAGAGATGCAGTTTGAGGTTGGGTACGGCAAGCAGTTGCGCCCAGTCGGGCTCGTGGGCGTGATGCGGGTCGCGCAGATACCAGAGGTCGCCGAGCAGGTTCACCATCACGGCGGCCGAATGCGCGCGTGCCTCGCCCAGCGGCAGTCCGGTCAGCGCCCGCACCTGCTGCTCGAACTGATTGGTGATGCAGGCATCGATGCTGTAATGTCCCGAGTTGTGCGGACGCGGCGCCATTTCGTTGACCACCAGTTGCCCGCGCACCACGAAGAACTCGACGGCCAGCGTGCCGACATAGCCCATTTCCCGGGCGATGCCTTCGGCAAGCTCCTGTGCCGCATTTGGCAACTGAGCGGCCATGCATCCGGTGGTGCGCGCCGGCACGATGGAGACATCGAGTATGCCATGGCGATGGCTGTTTTCGGCGACGGCGAAGCACTTTACCTGGCCTGCTTCGTCGCGCGCCAGAACCACGGAAACCTCGTAATCGAGCGGCAGCAGCTGCTCCAGCACGCAGGGCTCATTCCTGAGTTGGCGAAATGCCGGCAGCGCCTCGTCGCGACTGGCGACTCTCACCTGCCCCTTGCCGTCGTAGCCGAAACGGGCCACCTTGAGGATGCCCGGGAAGAGCCCGGCATTGGCCTCTGCGATGTCCGCGTCGCCGCGTATGTCGGCGTACGGTGCGTGGGGAAAACCGTGCTGCCTGAGAAAGCCCTTTTCGGCACTGCGATTCTGGCTGATGGCGACGGCGGAGGCAGAGGGGCGCACCGGCAGGAACTTCGACAGATAGGCCAGGCTGCCCGCCGGCACATTCTCGAATTCGGTGGTCACTGCGGCGCAGGTTTCGGCGATGCGGTTCAGCGCATCCGGATCGTCGTAGGCGGCCACCAGATGCTGGTCGGCGATTCGCCCGGCGGGACTCTGCGCATCGGGATCGAGCACCACCACGCGGTATCCCAGTTCATGGGCGGCGATAACGAAGAAGCGGCCCAACTGGCCGCCACCGAGCATGCCGAGAGTGGCGGGAGGGAGAATCATTGACTTAGCGCTTGATGGCGCGATAGCCGATATCGCGGCGACACTGCATGCCATCGAAACTGATCGGATCAAGCACTTCGTAGGCGCGTTTCTGCGCCGCCTTGACGTTGTCGCCCAGCGCCGTGACGCAGAGCACGCGCCCGCCGGCGGTCACCACCTCGCCATGCTTCTCGGCAGTGCCGGCATGAAACACGTGGCTGTCCTCCCCCGCTGCGGGCAGTCCGTGAATCACGTCGCCCTGCCTCGGGGTCTCCGGATAGTTGGCGGCGGCCATCACCACGCCGAGTGCAACGCGGCGGTCCCACTCGGCTTCGACTTCGTTGAGGCGGCCATCGATGGCGGCATCGACCAGTTCGACGAAATTACTCTTCAGCCGCATCATGATCGGCTGCGTTTCGGGATCGCCCAGGCGGCAGTTGAATTCCAGCACGCGCAGGCTGCCGTCGGGCTTGATCATCAGGCCCGCGTAGAGGAAGCCGGTGTAGACGATGCCGTCCGCAGCCATGCCGTTAATGGTCGGCATGATCACCTCGCGCATGACGCGCGCGTGAATTTCCGGCGTCACCACCGGCGCCGGCGAATAGGCGCCCATGCCGCCGGTGTTCGGGCCCTGGTCGGCGTCCTTGAGCCGCTTGTGATCCTGGCTGGTGGCCAGGGCCAGTGCATGGCGGCCGTCGGCCATGACGATGAAGCTGGCTTCCTCGCCGTCGAGGAACTCCTCGATCACGACGCGGGCACCGGCCTCAGTGTGGTGAACTGCGAGCTTGTTGTCAGCCAGCATCATGTCCACGGCAGCATGTGCTTCCGCGATGTCCATCGCCACCACCACGCCCTTGCCGGCGGCCAATCCGTCGGCCTTGATGACGATGGGCGCGCCCTCGGCATCGATGTAGGCGTGCGCCGCCTTGATCTCGGAGAAGGTGCTGAATTTCGCCGTCGGGATGTTGTGACGGGTCATGAAACGCTTGGCGAAATCCTTCGAGCTTTCCAGTTGCGCGGCCGCTTTGGTCGGGCCGAAGATGCGCAGCTTGCGGGCGCGGAATACATCGACGATGCCGGCTGCCAGCGGCGCCTCGGGACCCACCACGGTCGCATGCACCTTTTCGCGTTGGGCGTAGTCGGCCAGCACGTGAATATCGGTGATCGGCAGGTTCTCCAACTCCTGCTCGCGCGCCGTGCCCGCATTGCCCGGCGCGACATAGACCTTCTGCAAACCGGGAGCCTGCGCCAGGCGCCAGGCCATGGCATGCTCGCGTCCGCCGGAACCAACTACCAGGATTCTCATCGCGCCTCCGCAGGGCCGCCCCAAGGAGGCGCAGCCAAACAAATTGGAGCGAAGCGAACCTTGGTCACCCCCTTCCTTGGGAAGGGGGTTGGGGGGAAAGCATTCATAGTTTCAGTGACGGAAGTGGCGGAAACCGGTGAATACCATCGCCAGATTATGCTCATCCGCCGCAGCAATGACTTCGGCATCGCGCACCGAGCCGCCGGGCTGGATCACCGCCGTCGCGCCGGCCTTGGCCAGCACGTCGAGACCGTCGCGGAAGGGGAAGAAGGCGTCCGAGGCCGCCACGCAGCCGACCACCGTCAGGCCGTTGTTCTCGGCCTTGATCGCGGCGATGCGGGCGGAATCGACGCGGCTCATCTGGCCGGCGCCGACGCCGACGGTCATGGCGTCCTTGCAATAGACGATGGCGTTGGACTTGACGTACTTGGCGACGCGCCAGGCGAACAACAGGTCGCTCATTTCCTGGGGCGAGGGGGCGCGCTTGGTCACCACCCTGACGTCGGCCTGGCCGATGCGCGCCTCGTCGGCGCTTTGCAGCAACAAACCGCCGCCGACGCGCTTGTAGTCGAAGGCGCCGGCGACCTTGCCCAGCGGCACGACGAGGACGCGGAGGTTCTGCTTGGCGGCAAATACGGCGCGTGCCTCGGCGTTGATTTCCGGCGCAATGATGACCTCGGCGAACTGGCCGGCGATAGCCTCGGCCGCCGCCTTGTCGATCGCCACATTGAAGGCGATGATGCCGCCGAAGGCCGAAGTCGGATCGGTCTTGAAGGCCTTGCGATAGGTTTCCTCGGCATTGGCACCGACAGCAACACCGCAAGGATTGGCGTGCTTGACGATGACGCAGGCGGCGGGACCGATGGCGGCATCGAAGGCCTTGACGCATTCCCATGCCGCATCGGCATCGGCGATGTTGTTGTAGGACAGTTCCTTGCCCTGGATCTGCTGATAACTGGAGATGGACCCCGCCGCGCTGCCGGGAACCCCGGTCGACTCGCGATAGAAGGCGGCCTGCTGATGAGGGTTCTCGCCGTAGCGCAGGGTTTCCACCTTGTCGAACGCCAACTGCAGCTTGTCCGGAAAAACACCGGGCTTGTTTTCTTCGTCGAGCGAGGTCAGCCAGTTGGCAATCGCCGAGTCGTAGCGGGCGGTGTGCGTGAAGGCCTTCTTCGCCAGGGAAAAACGCGTCTTGTAAGACAGCGCGCCGCCGGACTTGAGCTCGTCGAGTATCGGTGCGTAATCGTCAGGGTCGGTGATCACGCCAACGCCGCCCTGCCCGTTGCCGTGATTCTTGGCCGCGGCACGGACCATGGTCGGCCCGCCGATATCGATGTTCTCGATCGCGTCGTCCAGCGTGCAGCCGGGTTTGGCCACCGTCTCGCGGAAGGGATAGAGATTCACCACCACCAGATCGATGGCCGGAATGCCGTGCTGCGCCATGACGGCCAGATGCTCGGGCAGATCGCGCCGGCCGAGAATGCCGCCATGCACCTTGGGATGCAGGGTCTTGACCCGGCCATCGAGCATCTCGGGAAACCCCGTGTAGTCGGAGACGTCGGTGACGTCGAGACCGGCGTCGCGCAACAGCTTGGCGGTGCCGCCGGTAGACAGCAGCTTGACGCCGAGTTGAGCCAGACCGCGGGCAAAATCCACTGCCCCGCGCTTGTCGGAAACGCTGATCAGCGCCTGTGTGACTGTCATGGAAACCTCGTTGGATCTATATCAGTTGGTGTTCGACCAGCATGCGGCGCAAAGTGCCGCGACTGATACCCAGCATGTCGGCGGCGACGGTCTGGTTGCCTTCCGCCTGCTTCATCACTACTTCCAGCATGGGCCGTTCGACGCTTTTCAGGACCATGTCGTAGATGGCATGCGGCGCTTGCCCGTCGAGATCGCGGAAGTACCGATTCAGGCTGCGCCGCACGCAGTCGTTGATTTCGCTGCTCATGCCGCCTTCATCTCCTCGCTACGATCGTCGTAACGCAGGCGCTCGTTCGCCGCAGCGTGCCCAAGGAAGAACTCGTCGGCGGCGTCCAGTTGTTCGCCCACCGTCTGCAGCTGGTTCATGGCATGACGGAAATACGCGGCGCCGACCAGTCCCCTGGTGTACCAGCTGATGTGCTTGCGCGCGATGCGCACGCCGGTCTCTTCCCCGTAGAAGCCGTAAAGTTCGGCCAGGTGCCCGCGCAGGATGCCGTGTATCTCTTCCACGCGCGGCGGTGCCAGCTCATTGCCCGTCGCCAGGAAATGTTCGATCTCGCGGAACAGCCATGGCCTGCCCTGCGCCGCACGGCCGATCATGACGCCGTCGGCACCGGTGTAGTCGAGGACAAAGCGGGCCTTTTGCGGCGTATCGATATCGCCGTTGGCGATCACCGGAATCTTCACCTGCGATTTGACCAGGGCAATCGTGTCGTATTCGGCGCAACCCATGTACTGGTCGGCACGGGTGCGACCATGGATGGCGATGGCGCGGATGCCGGATTCCTCGGCGATGCGGGCAATGCCGGGCGCATTGCGGTTGTCACGGTTCCAGCCGGTGCGGAACTTCAGCGTCACCGGGGTATCCGGCACGGCGGCGACAACCGCTTCAAGAATTTTCGCCACCAGCGGCTCGTTCTGCATCAGGGCCGAACCGGCCATGACATTGCAGATCTTCTTCGCCGGACAGCCCATGTTGATGTCGATGATCTGCGCGCCGTTGTCGGCGTTGTACCTTGCCGCCTGCGCCATCATCGCCGGATCGGCGCCGGCGATCTGCACCGAGATCGGGTCGACCTCGCCTTCATGGTCGGCGCGACGTCGGGTCTTGGCACTGCCGTAGAGCAGGGAGTTGGAGGTCACCATTTCGGACACCGCAAGCCCGGCGCCGAGTTTCTTGCACAGCTGACGGAAAGGACGATCCGTAACTCCGGCCATGGGCGCGACAAACAGGTTGTTGCGCAACTGAAAGCCGAGGAAGTCCATGTCGGAATAAAAATGCGGGTGGGGAAGGGCGCGATTTTAGCGCAAAGCGCGCTGGCGGTAATCGAGGCTTTTTATCGAGTGCAGCGAAACTTCAGGGCCAGGCGCGGGCGCCGAAGATCATCCGCTTGGCGACAAAGCCGCGCAATGCCGGCAGCAGGTCCAGGGCCAGCAAGCCAGCACCGCGCACATGCCTGAGCGGCGCGAAGTCAGAGGCGAAGCCGTCAATCAGCAGGTCGGTGAAGCCGATGGCACCGCGCCGATCCGCCTGGCGGCTGCGGGCATAGGCGGCAAGCACTTCAGGTGCGCCCGGATCGACAGCGGCTCCCACTTGCTGCGCCAGCTCCCAGATATCGCGCAATGCCAGGTTGAAGCCCTGTCCGGCAACGGGATGCAAGGTCTGCGCCGCATTGCCAAGCCAGACCTGACGCTCCCCTGTGGTGTCCTGGCGATAGCGCAGGCCCAGCGGGTAGGCAAGGCGTGGCGTCGTCGCGGTAAAGCAGTGGCGCATGCCGAAGCGACACTGCAGCAGCGCGAGAAACGCCGCGTCATCGAGCGACTTGATCTCGTCAAGAACTTCGTCGGCGCAGGTGAGCACCACCGAATAGCCTTCGCCCAGCGGCAACAGCGCAACCGGGCCTTCGTCCGTAAAGCGTTCCCAGGCGACATTGTGATGCGGGGCCGCCACGCTCACATTGCACAGCACGGCATGCTGGCCGTAGTCACGTCTTTTGCCGGCATCGGGGTCGACCGCACCCTCGGCAAACGCAGTGAGCCTGAAGTGTGCCGTATCGCCAGCGCCGACTTTCAAATTCTCTCGATAGCCGATGCCTGCGGCGCTCAGGGCGGCGTCAAGCGCGGCGATCAGATCGGCTGCCGGCAATACCCAACCCAGGGCCTTGACCTCAAGCTCGCTTGCGCGCAGAACCGTGCGACCGAAACCGCCACGCTGCGAGATATGTATGGTTGCTATCCGCGTTGCCGACAAGCCGGACCAGACGCCGAGCCAGTCGAGGATCTGCCGCGCACCGTCGGACAAGGCCAGCACGCGCGGATCGCGGCGCACCGCCGCGCGCTGCCGGGCCTCGAAGATTTCGGCAGTCACGCCGTGGAGTTTCAAAGCCAAAGCGAGCGCCATTCCTGCCGGCCCGCCACCGACAACGGCGACGGACGCCAGCCCGTTGCCGTTGTCGGTGGCGGTATCAGTTGCCACGGGCATCCCGCATCAGCGCTTCGATGTCGGCGATTTTCTTCGGTGCGGCAACGGTAATGATCTCGCAGCCGCCGGAGGTCACCACGGCATCGTCTTCGATACGCACGCCGATATTCCAGAAGGCCTCGGGCACATTATCGGCCGGGCGGACGTAGCAGCCGGGCTCGATGGTGAGCACCATGCCCGGCGTAAGCGGCGCCCAATGCTCGCCTTCCTTGTATTCGCCGGCATCGTGCACATCCTTGCCCAGCCAGTGACTGGTGCGGTGCATGTAGAAACGTTTGTAGCTCTCCGACTCGATTACGGCATCGAGCGAACCCGGCAACAGCTTCAAGTCGAGCATGCCCTGAGCCAGCACTTTCAGCGCCGCATCATGCGGCTCGGCGAAAGTCGCGCCGGGGCGCACCGCTTCAATTGCGGCGGCCTGCGCGTCGAGCACCAGAGCGTAGACATCGGCTTGCGGGCCGCTGAAACGCCCGTTCACCGGGAAGCAGCGCGTAATGTCGGAGGCATAGCCGCCGAGTTCGCCACCGGCATCGATCAGCAGCAGGTCGCCGTCACGCAACACCTGATCGTTACCGACGTAATGCAATATGCAGGCGTTCGCCCCGCCAGCCACGATCGAGGTATAGGCCGGATATTCACAACCCCGGCGCCGAAATTCATGCAGCAGTTCGGCCTCGACTTCGTACTCGAAACGGCCGGGCGCGACAAAGCGCATGGCACGAACATGGGCGCCCGTCGAAATTTCCGCAGCGCGCCGCATGATGGCAAGCTCGGTGTCATCCTTGACCAGGCGCATGGCGTCGAGCTCGGCACGCACATCGCGGATCGCCGCCGGCGCGCGCTTGCCGCTGCGGCTCTCGGCGCGTACCTTGTTCAGTGCGGCCGCGATGCGGCCATCCCAGCCGGCATCGTGGCCGATGGAAAACCACAGCGCCGGCTGATCGGCAAGCAGTTCCGGCAACTTGCCGTCGAGATCGCCGATGGCATGGGCGGCATCGAAGCCGAACAGTTCGCGGGCGCCGTCCGGTCCGTGACGGAAGCCGTCCCAGATCTCCCGCTCCAGGTTTTTCTCGCGGCAGAACAGGATCGATTGCGGCGAAACATCGCCACGCCCGACGACAATCACCAGCACCGCATCGGGTTCGGTGAAGCCGGTCAGGTACTGAAAGTAGCTGTCGGCGCGGTAGGGAAACTGCGTGTCGCGATTGCGCGGCTGCTCCGGCGCCGTGGGGATCAAGGCAACACCACCGCCGCCGCGAATCATGCGTTCGATCAAGGAAAGTCGGCGCTGGCGATACGCCGCGAAGCGCTGCTCGACGGAGGGCGGTGATGATTCCATCGCTTGATTATATGTCCCCGCGCGCAGGCGCCGGGGACGGTATCCCCTGGTGGGATAGCGAGCGCAGCTCGGCGTCCAGTTCCGCAAGTCTTTGCGGCGTACCGACATCCACCCAGCGCCCGGCGTGCAGTTCGCCGGACACGCGCCCTTCGGCCATCGCCGCGCGCAACAGCGGCGCCAGTTTCGCCTGCTGGCCGCGCCGGATGCCGGCGAAGATTTGCGGACGATAGACGCCGATGCCGGAGAAGGTGAATCGCTGCTCGCCTCCGGTCGCGGCGTCGTCAGCGACCTCCCCTCCTCGAAGCGAGAAGTCACCCTGCGGATGATGGGGTGGATTGGGCACCAGCACCAGGTGTGCAAGATCGCCGGGGGCAAGCACATTCGTCGCCTGCGACACATCCCAATCACACCAGATGTCGCCGTTGATCACCAGGAAGGGCTCGTCACGGCCGAGCAGCGGCAGCGCGTTGGCGATGCCGCCGGCGGTCTCCAGCGCTCCTTCCGGCTCGGGCGAATAGGCAATCGACAGGCCCCAGCGCGAACCGTTGCCGAGCGCCGCCTCGATCTGGGCGCCGAGATGCGCGTGATTGATCACCACCTCGCGCAGCCCTGCCCGTGCCAGGCGCTCCAGATGCCAGACGATCAGCGGCTTGTCGCCTGCCGGCAGCAGCGGCTTCGGTACGCGGTCGGTAAGCGGTCGCATGCGTTCGCCGCGTCCGGCCGCAAGTATCATCACTTTCATTGGGCACAAGCCCAAGGAAAGTGCGAACCAGATTTTCTACTCACTACGCCTCCCGAGGCTCGCGGCATCCATGGTGTAGCCGAGCACGGTGATCTTGTCCTCGATGCGGTCGAGGAGTTTGCGCAATGGAGAGAGTTCGGCGTAGCGCTCGCAGGCCTTGCGCAGGTAGCGCGCCACCAGCGGCAGGTCCTTGAGATAGCCGTCCTTGCCGTCGCGGTGGTAAAGCCGGGCGAAGATGCCCAGCACCTTGACATGGCGTTGCACGCCCATCCATTCATAGTCGCGGAAGAACTCGCCGAAATCCGCGGCAACCGGCAGTCCGGCCTTGCGCGCCTTTTGCCAGTAGCGAACCAACCAGTCGAGGGCAAGGTCTTCGTCCCACTCTATGTAGGCATCTTTCAGCAGCGACACCATGTCGTAACTGATGGGGCCATACACGGCATCCTGAAAATCGATGATACCCGGATTGCCGGCGCCGGAGCCGTCGGTGCGCATCAGGTTGCGCGAGTGATAGTCGCGATGCACGAAGACCTTAGGCTCGGCCAGATTCACGGCCAGGATGCGCTCGAAAACCGCCGCCAGGCCCTGCCGCTCGCTTTCGCTGAGAACCACCTGATGGTGCTGCGCGAGGAACCACTCGGGAAACAAATCAAGTTCCCGGCGCAACAGCATCGCGTCATATTCCGGCAGCACGCCGGGCCGCCCGGCCAGTTGGATCCTGACCAGCGCCTCGATGGCATCAGCATAAAGCGGCGCGGCGTTGTCGGCATCCAGGACCTGCAGGTAGGTTGTGGCGCCAAGATCGGAGAGCAGCAGGAAGCCCCGCTCGAGGTCCCGGGCCAGGACTTCAGGGACATGGACTCCGGCCGCCTGAAAAAGCTGCTGCACGTGCAACCAGGGTCGACAATCCTCGTTCGCCGGCGGCGCATCCATGATGATGCGTGTCGTACCGTCATCCAGGGTGGCGCGAAAATAGCGGCGGAAACTGGCGTCGGCCGAGGCCGGCGCCAGGGTGAAACGGCGACCCGGCCACAATCCGGCAAGCCATGTTTCGATTTGCTGCTGGCGTTCCATATTGACGATGCGGACGATGCCTGGAAAGGCGCAAAAGCTCTGTCGGAGAGCACGTTGCGCGGGCACGAAGTGTTAGAATTCGCGATTCTAGCATCGGCCGACAAGAGCTTCCCCGACATGCAGCACGCCCCTTCGCGCCTGCATCGTTCCGTCACCGCTGCGCCCACTCATCGATACGGCATGTCTCAATCGCATCGCGGACAATTCGGCCCCGGCTCACTGCTTGCCCTGCTGGCACTGGCCGCAGGTTCTGCTGTGGCGGAATCCTTGCCGCCCTTGCGCGTAAATCCCGCCTTGTTGGGGGCTGGCACGCCGCCGCCGCCAACCATGGCGGAACCCGTCGTCGTTGCCAAGCCGGTTGCCCCTGTCCCGCTGGCGGTTGAGCCGCCGCCGACTGCTCGCGTCGATCTGATCGCCGTGCCGCCCCCGGCCCTGGCTGCGCCCGCACCCTCGCCTGCCCCGCAAGCGCGTAGCGCGCCGCCGACAAAGCCCGCCGCGCCGGCTGTGGCCGGCACCAAACCAAGCTCCGCATTGCCCGCTCAAGCGCCGGTGCCCTTGCCGCAGGCTGCAGTCACTGAAGCTCCGCGTCGTCCGCCAGAGCGGAAACCGGAACCGTTGCCGCCGGCGACACAGGTGGAAGCCATCCAGAAGCCGCAAGAGCCGCCCGAAGTGGCAGAGCCTCGCAAGCTGCCGCCGCTCTACTCAGCCCACGTCGCCGCAGGCGAACTGCCCGATCCCCGCTTGAAGCCCACATCAGCCATCATGCCCTGGCTCGCGCGCGAGGGAGAACATCTGCCGACCTTTATCGCAGCAGACCAGATCGCCGGCACGACCGACGCCGAACTCGTCGCCGACGGCAACGTCGAATTGCGCAAACGCAATTCCATTCTGCAGAGTGACCGGCTGACCTATCGGCAGGCAGCTGACGAAGTTGAAGCCGAGGGCAATGTCCGCCTCTCGCGCGACGGCGACCATGTGCAAGGGCCGCGGATGCGCATGCAGATGGATGACAGCACCGGCTTCTTCGAGCAACCCGAATACAGCATCCGCCGTATCAAGACCGGATCGGCCCCGACGCTATGGACCGGCAACGAGGACCGCCCCTCGGCGGATCTCACCACCGGACGGGGCAAGGCCGAACGCCTGGATTTCGAGGGTGAGGGCCAGTACCGCCTCACCAACGCCACCTACAGCACCTGCGCCCCCGTTGCCGGGCGCGATCCGGACTGGTTTGTACGCACCACCGATTTGCACCTCGACTACGATGCGGAAGAGGCCACTGCGCGCAACGCCACCCTGGTTTTCCAGGGAGTGCCGATCTTCTACTCGCCCTGGTTGAATTTCTCGCTGAACAATGAACGCAAGAGCGGATTGCTGACCGCCACTGGCGGCACCACCAGCCGCGGCGGCACCGAATTCAGCCTGCCGTTCTACTGGAACATCGCACCCAACATGGACGCGACGTTTACACCGCGCATCATGGAAAAGCGCGGCATGTTGATGAGCACCGAATATCGGTATCTGCAACCCACTTACAGCGGAGTCGTGCATGGCCAGTATCTCGGCCACGACAAGCTCACGGACAGTCAACGGACGTCCTATTCGCTGGCACACCGCCAGGACCTGGGCTATGGTTTTTCCGGAACCCTGAATTTGAACGGCATTTCCGACAACAAGTTCTTGAGCGATTTCGGACACGGTCCGGCGGTAACTTCCACGACCAACCTGCCGCGCCAGGGCACACTCAGCTATGGTGGCGGCTGGTGGTCGGCCAACTTGCTGGTGCAAAGCTTCCAGACTCTGCAGGATCCGGACCAGCCTCCGGTAACGAAGCCTTATTGGCGCCTGCCACAATTGACCGCCAGCGGCACTCGCAGCGATCTGCCGCTGGGAATGACTTTTGCGTTCGGAAGCGAGTATGTCGACTTCCGCAACCCGACGCCGGGAACCACGGAGGCAAAGCGCTTCACCCTGTATCCGCAACTTTCCTTGCCCTTGCAAGCCGACTTCCTCAGCATCACGCCCAAGATCGGCCTGCATTCCACCCGCTACGATCTCAACAATCAGGCCACCGGCACACCCGACAAGCTGACTCGCAACCTGCCGATTTTCAGCGTGGATTCGGGGGTGACATTTGAGCGCGATTTCGAGTGGCAGGGCAAGGCGCTGACGCAGACGCTGGAACCGCGCCTCTACTACCTGTACGTGCCGGACCGCAACCAGAACAAGATCCCGGTATTCGATACGGGTACAACCGACTTCAATTTTGCCCAGATCTTCGCCGAGAACCGCTACAGCGGCGGCGACCGCATCGGTGACGCCAATCAGCTCACGGCCATGCTCGCCTCGCGCCTGCTGGATCCGCAAACCGGTGCTGAAGCGGTGCGTGCCGCCATCGGCCAGCGCTTCTATTTCACCGGGCAAAAAGTGGTGCTCCCCGGCGAGACAAAGCGCAACGACCACGCCAGCGACTTGCTTGGCTTCTTCTCCGGTCGCATTCTGCCGAAGACAACCGTCGATGTTGCCGTGGAGTACAACCCGCAGTCGCGCTGGATGGAACGCTTCAACGTCGGCGGGCGCTATCAGCCTGAATCCGGAAAAGTGCTGAACGCCGGCTACCGCTATACCCGAGATCAATTTGCGACGCCCGGCCTGAGCCAGATTGACATTTCGGGCCAGTGGCCGGTTTTCGGCGGCTGGCACGGGGTCGGACGCATCAACTATTCGATCAAGGATCAGCGCATGGTCGAAACGGTCGCCGGCCTTGAGTACGACGGTGATTGCTGGGTGGGTCGGGTCGTGTTCCAGCGCATCGCAACGCAGGAAAACACCTCCAACACCTCATTCTTCGTCCAGCTCGAATTCAACGGCTTTGCAAAAGTCGGCACCAGTCCGCTCGACATCCTCAAGCGCAATGTGCCCGGCTACGGCCTGATCGGCCAGCAAAACCCCGAGGACCAGATCATTACGCCATGACATTTCGTTTTCTGCTGCTTTGCCTGTTCTCCAGCCTGCTCCTCGCCCAGGCCCACGCCCACGCCCAGACGCGGCGCGCCCAACCGCTGGAGGTCGACCGCATTATTGCCGTGGTCAACGACGAGGCCATTACCGCCTATGAAATGCGCGCCCGGCTTGTCACGGTGGAACGCCAACTGCGCGAACAGAAGGTCCAGTTGCCGCCACGCGACGTGCTCGAGCGACAGCTCCTGGAACGCATGATTATCGATCGTGTGCAACTGCAGTTTGCCAAGGAAACCGGCCTGCGCGTATCCGACCTCGAACTCGATGCCGCCATGCGCCGCATCGCCGAAGGCAACAAACTCTCAATGCAGGATTTCCGTGTCGCGCTGGAGAAAGACGGTATCGCCTGGGCCAAGTTCCGCGAAGAGATTCGCGAAGAGATTGTCCTCTCGCGCCTGCGCGACCGCGAGGTGCAAAGCCGCATCGTCGTCTCCGATGGCGAGATCGACAATTACCTGGCGAACCCCGATGCGGGCGGCGGCAGCGGCGCCATCGAAGTGCAAACGGCCCACATCATGCTGCGCGTACCGGAACAGGCATCGCCGGACCAGTTGATGCGCATCGGTGCGCGGGCGCGGGCGGCGCTCGAACAGATTAAACGCGGCGAGAGCTTCGCCAAGGTCGCCGCCAGTTACTCCGATGCGCCGGACGGACTCTCCGGCGGAGTCATGGGCGCTCGCGCGCTTGATCGCTTGCCGGCACTCTATGCCGATGCCGTAAAAAAACTCAAGCCCGGCGAAGTCAGTGACATTTTGCGCAGCCCGGCCGGCTTTCACATCGTCAAGCTTATCGACAAGAAAGTCGAAGGCGGCGCCAAACCGATGGCTACGCTGAAGCAGGCCCGTGCCCGTCATATCCTGATCAAAGTCAACGAACTCGTGTCCGCAGCCGAGGCGAAGCGCAAGCTGGTCTCACTCAAGGAACGGCTCGACAACGGTGCCGATTTTGCCGAGCTGGCGCGTCTGCATTCCAACGATCTTTCCGCCGCCAAGGGCGGCGATCTCGGCTGGCTGTATCAGGGCGACACCGTTCCCGAGTTCGAGGCGGCGATGGATGCGTTGAAAATAAACCAGATCAGCCAGCCGGTTCAGTCACCCTTCGGCTTCCATCTGATCGAGGTGCTGGAGCGTCGCACCGAGAATGCCACAGACGAACGCCAGCGGCTCGCCGCACGGCAGGTACTGCGCGAGCGCAAGGCCGACGAGGCCTATCAGGACTGGGTCCGGCAGATCCGCGATCGCGCCTATGTCGAGTACCGCGTCGAAGAGCGCTAGCCGTTTTCCGCTGCCGGTGATTGCGGTCACCTCCGGCGAACCTGCGGGAATCGGACCGGACATCTGCCTGCGGCTGAGCGAACGCGAATGGCCGGCGCGGTTGGTGGTGCTGGGCGACCGCGACCTGTTGGCGGCACGCGCCGTTCAACTCGGCCTCGATGCCGGCCGCATCGAGATCAGGCACATCCCTCTGCAAAAGTCGGCGCTGGCGGGACGGCTCGATGTTGCAAACGCGCGCCATGTGCTCGATATCCTCGATGCCGCGCTGACCGGTTGCGTCGGCGGCGAGTATGCGGCGATGGTCACCGCTCCGGTGCACAAGGGCGTCATCAATGATGCCGGCATCGCCTTCAGCGGTCATACCGAATATCTGGCCGAACACACGGCGACGCGGCGCGTGGTGATGCTGCTCGCCGGGGCGGGCTTGCGCGTCGCGCTGGCCACCACACATCTGGCGCTCAAGGATGTACCGCGTGCCATCACGCCCGACGATCTGGAAGCCACGATCCGCATTCTGCATGCCGAGCTGCAGGCCAAGTTCGGCATTGCACACCCGCGCATCCTGGTCGCCGGATTGAATCCCCATGCCGGCGAAGGCGGCCACATGGGACGCGAGGAAATCGAGGTGATCGCCCCGGTGCTGGACCGGCTGCGCGCAGAAGGCATGAATCTGGTCGGACCGCTGCCGGCGGACACGCTGTTCACCCGGAACGTGCTGGCCGGCTCCGACGCGCAACTGGCGATGTATCACGACCAGGGTCTCGCGGTGCTCAAGTACGCGGCCTTCGACCAGGGCATCAATGTCACGCTCGGCCTGCCGATCATCCGCACCTCGGTCGACCACGGTACGGCGCTCGATCTGGCCGGCACCGGTAAGGCCTCGCCGACCAGCCTGTTTGCCGCGATCGACGCCGCAATCGACATGACCTCACGGCGGAACGCGCCGCCCGCCGGGCCGCCAGCCGTTTCGTCGATGGGGAGGCGCAGCCAAAAACCTGGAGCCGGCGCAGCCGGCGAACCACAGTCACCCTCTCCCTCGGGGAGAGGGCCGGGGCGAGGGCTAATCTAATCATGTGCCAATTGCTCGGCATGAATGGCAATACGCCGACCGACATCTGTTTCTCGTTCGAGGGTTTTCGGACGCGCGGCGGGCTCACCGATGTGCATAAGGACGGCTGGGGCATCGCCTTCTTCGAGGGACCCGGCTGCCGGCTCTTTCTCGACGTCGAGCCCTCGGCGCAGTCGGCCGTGGCGGAACTGGTGCGCCACTATCCGATCCATTCGAAGAACGTCATCGCCCACATCCGCAAGGCGACCCAGGGCCGCGTCGCACTGGAGAATACTCATCCCTTCCAGCGCGAGTTGTGGGGCCGCTACTGGCTGTTTGCCCATAATGGCAACCTCAAGGAATTCGCCCCGACCCTCGACGGCAGCTTCGTCCCGGTCGGCGACACCGATTCGGAACTGGCCTTCTGCTTCCTGTTGCAACGCCTGCGCGGCGAGTTTGGCCATGCCATGCCACTGCGGCAGCCGATGTTCGAGTTCCTCGCCGACATCACGCGCGAAATCGCAGCCCACGGCGAATTCAATTTCCTGCTCAGCAACGGCAACT
>JANMTA010000027.1:0-9003 GCA_031389965.1 Betaproteobacteria bacterium | reverse complement strand
CCACGGCGGTGGCCAATGTTCAGCAGGCGGCGAACGAACTGGTGGCGCTGGTCAAGACGCAGATCGTCGCCAAGGGCGCGACCCGCGTGGCCGTGATGAACTTGCCCGACGCCACCGCCACACCGGGATTTCGCACCCTGCCGGATGCCAACAAGGCCGTGCTGCGCCAACTGTCGGCCGAGTTCAACACCACGCTGAGTGCCGGCCTGGCTGGCGTGCCCGAGGTGCAGATGATCGACGCCCGCGGCCTAGCCGCGACGGTCGCCGCCAGCCCGGCCACGTTTGGCCTGACCAACGTGCTCGACGCCGCTTGCGACCCGGCCAAGATTGCGGCCTTCACCGCCAATCGGGTGACCGACGGCTCGTCGCTGTTCTGCAATGCCGCACCGGCAGCGCTGTTCGTGGCGCCGGTGCCCAACCTCAATGGTCTCAAGACGGGCGCTTCGGCCAGCACCTGGCTGTTTGCCGATTCTGTGCACCCGACAACGGCGGGCCACAAGATCTTCTCCGATCAGGTGATCACCAAGCTGAAGGACTTCGGCTGGATCCCGGCCAACCAGTAAGCGCCATCCGCGCATCGAAAAGCCGGCCTCGCGCCGGCTTTTTTCATTCGGGCCGGCGCCGCCCCAGCACCAGCTTCATCGCCAGGATCGAACCGGCCAGTGACAGCGTGACCACGTTGGCCGCCACCAGCGGCCAGGAGCGGATCAGCACGCCATAGACCAGCCACAGCACCACGCCGGCCGTCATGGCGCCGTACATGCCCAGCGAAACGCCGGCCACGTTGCGAGTGCGAAAGATCATCCAGGCCTGCGGTGCGAACGACAGCGTCGTCAGGCAGGCCGCGAGATAGCCCAGCAGCTCGATCCAGGGCGCTGCCATCACTGCGCGCTCTTGCGGCTCGGCTCGGCCGGCCGGCGCATGCGCGGCGCATCGTCGATCACCCATTGCACCAGCGCATCGAGGGCCGGCTTGGCGGCGTTGGCGTTCGGGTGGTTGATCACCGCTACCAGCACGTAGCGCTTGCCGCTGACGCCCAGCACATAACCCGCGACGCCCGCTACATCGCGCAGCGAGCCGGTTTTCAGGTGCGCCATGCCGGCGCTCGAAATGGCCCGGCGCAGCGTGCCGTCCAGTAGCGCGCCTCGGCATCCGCTTCGACCAGCCGGTGCTCGATACCTTCCTGCTTTCGGCGGTGCTCCATCCGAACCAGGAAACGCACCGTCTCGAAGCCATCGCCGAACGCCTCGGCGTCTCGGTGATCGGTCGTCATACGGCGCTCGGCGACGCCATGGTGACCGGCGAAGTCTTTCTGAAGATGATCCCCCTGCTTGCCGGGATGGGTATCCACACCCTGCGTCAGGCGCGCGAAGCCAGCGAGAAGACCTACCATGCCAGAATCCAGTATTAGCCACGGTTCCGCACGGCGCGATTTGCCGCTGTCGCCCTTCGTGACGCTGCGTCAGCTGGTGCAGGGTACGTCGCCCAGCGTGCCGCCTTCGGCGAGTGTGCGCGAGACGATTCTGGAACTCGATGCCGAACGGATCGATGCGATCGTCGTCGTCGACGCGGCGAGCCGGATCCCGCTCGGCATCGTGACGATGCGTGACGTGCTGCGCCGCATCACCATCGAGGCCGGCGATCTCGACGCACCAATTGCCGGCGTGATGACCGCCGCGCCGATCTGTCTTCTCGCCGACGCCACCGTGCATCAGGCCAGTGTGATCATGGTGCGCCGCGGGGTCAGGCATCTCGTGCTCACCGAGGCCGACGGCAGCTACTTCGGCGTCGTTTCGCAGGCCGATCTTTATGCGCTGCCCGGCGCGCGCGCCAGCGAGCTGGTTTCCGCCATTCTCGCGGCAAGCGATGTCGAGACGCTGGCTCGCCTGGCCGTCGGCATCCGCAGCTTTGCCGGCCAGATGCTGGCCGAGCGCGTCGGTGCCGATGCCCTCTGCCAGCGCATCTCGGCGCTCAACGATTTGCTCACCCTGCAGGTGATCGAACTGACCGCCAGTCGTTTCGAGCTGCCCTATGTCCAGTGGTGCTGGCTGGTCTTCGGCTCGGAGGGGCGGCTCGAACAGACCCTGGCGACCGATCAGGACAACGGCCTTGTCTTCGCCGCGGAGACCGAAGCGGAAGCGGTCACCTTGCGCGCCGCTTTTCTGCCCTTTGCCCGCGCGGTCAATGAAGCGCTCGATGCCTGCGGTTTCCCGCTGTGCAAAGGCCAGATCATGGCCGGCAATCCGCAGTGGTGCCTGTCGCTCGACGAATGGAAGGCCGCCTTCGGCAGCTGGATGGCCCAAGGGGAGCCGCAGGCCCTGCTCAATTCGACGATCTTCTTCGATTTCCGTCCGCTTTACGGCCAGGAGTCGTTGGCCGGCGAACTGCAGGAATGGCTGCTCGCCCGTGCGTCTTCCTACCCGATTTTTCTGCGTGCGCTGGTTGAAAACACCATGAACTGGGAAGCGCCGCTCAACTGGTGGCAGGGTTTTCGTTACGACGACAACAAGGCTTCGCCGCATACCATCGACCTCAAGATGCACGGCTCGCGTCCCTTCGTCGATGCGGCGCGCATTTATGCGCTGGTGCATGGGGTGCCGCATACCAATAGCGCTGAACGCTTGCGCGCGGCTGCGCCAAAGCTCGGGATACCGGCGCACGAACTGGCGGCGCTGCTCGACGCCTTCTACCATATCCAGCGCTTGCGCCTTGAGCACCAGGTCAGCGGGAAAAGCGACGATGCGCCAAACCGCGTCAACCCGGATCAATTGCACGAGCTTGACCGGCTGATTCTCAAGGAGTCCCTGAAGCAGGCGCGTAATCTGCAGCAGCGCCTGGCGCGGGATTACGCAGTTTCGTAAGCGGCGGCAGCAGGAATATCTCGACACGAAACAATCGTGGGCTGTTTCCTGTTGTCTTCTCTATTGAGCTAAGGGCACTGAACGGTCATAGAGGGTTTCCGGGGCAATATCCAGATCGCCTGGCCAGCACACCGTATCCAATGAAACAAATGCCTGCTTGAACAAAGAGATATCCTGCAAGCGCACAAACACTCCCCGATTCAGATAGGGGCGTGCATCAAACAGGCGATGGTCGCCGGTGTTGAACCAAAGCTCCAGGAAAAAATTATCGCGGGGTACAACGCGGACGACGGCTTCCATAATCAGACCTAACGCAAGGGTTCAATAGCAAACGGCGTTTGGCCATTGACGGCCAACTCCCAATCCGCCAACAGCGATTCCCGGTGGATTTCAAATCCACGCCTGGACCAGACGTGCTTTCGAAAGAGGAATTTCGCCGATCAGAATTGACCCGTCAAGAATGGAAAATGAAGCCTCCTGGCCTTGGTATTTCGCGTGAATGTGCGGTAGTTTGTGTCTTTCATCATCGTAGAAGTACAGGCAGATGATGATGCCGTAGAACATGCTGATAGTCGGCATGGCAATTCTCTGACGAAGCAATGCGATTGATTGTAGCGCAAGTCAGCGAAAATCAGTCGTGGCCTACCCGGGATGCCAATCTACTGAAAGCAATCTTCCTGACCCCGTTTGTGTGTTCGCAAGGAATCCCTGAAGCAGGCGCGCAATCTGCAGTAGCGCCTGGCGCGGGACTACGCGGTGACTTGATCGGCGTGGCAGCGCTATTGCGCAGCGGCGCCCATCCGCGAGCGGAAGTTTGCCGGCACCTGCGTGACCTTGCGGGCCGCGTAGTCGAAGAAGACAATCCCGGTCTTGCCGCGCGCGACTTCGCGTTGCGAGGTTTTTTCGAGCATCCGCCAGAGCAGGTCGCAGCCCTTGCTGGTGAAATCGGCGGCGCCCATGCTGACCACCATCACCTCGCCGTGAAAAGCCTCCGAGCGGTATTGCAGCGCGGCATCCGAAACGATGATGCCGACGCCTTCGACGTCCAGTTCGGTATAGCCGAGCGACTGGAAAAATCGTGCCCGCGCTTCCGATACGACGGTCAGCAGGAGGGCGTTGTCGAGATGCCCGCCGTAGTTCATGTGGCTGAGATAGAGCGTGATTTCGCTGGAGAAGGGGAAGCGCTCGGGGAGTTCGATCTGGATGCGGGACATGGTTTTCCTGGAAATGATTGATCAGGCGGCAGGCGTCGGCAAGGTTACGACAAAGCGCGTGCCGCTGCCGAGGACGCTATCGACCTTGATGCTGCCTCGATGCAGCTCGACCGCGCGCTTGACGATGGCCAGGCCAAGGCCGGTTCCTGAGATGTTGCCGACATTGCTTGCGCGATAGAAGGTTTCGAAAAGGTGCTCCACTTCGCCATCGGGCAGGCCGATACCCTGATCGGCGACGGTGAATTCGATTTCCTGCGGCCGGCAGACGACGCCAAAGAATACCGTTCCACCAGCCGGGGAATACTTGATCGCATTCGACAACAGGTTGTCGAAAATGTGGTGCAGCAGCTTCTCGTCAAAGAACACCTCGCCGCCGTCGCCAAGGATCTGCAAGTCGATGCGGCTCTTCACCCGGTCGGCTTCCTCAAGCAGCAGCGGAATTTCATTGACCAGGTCTTCGCAGAATTTGCGCAGTGGCAAAGACGCCGGCCGGAATTCGATTCTGTCCGCATCGACCTGACCAATGGTCAGGATATCTTCGAGCATCCTGGTCATCCGCCGGACCGCTTTTTCGATGCTGGCAATCACCTCGGCGCGTTCTTCGGCAGGTAATCTGTCGTTGTAGTACTTGAGCAGTTCGGCGGAGGACATGATCGTTGCCAGGGGCGTGCGGAATTCGTGCGAAGTCATCGAGACGAAGCGGGACTTCAGCTGATTGAGCTCTTCCTGTTGCGCCAGCGTCGCCCGGATTTCTTCTTCGGCCTGCTTGCGCTGCGTGATGTCGAGATAGGTCCAGATCGATCCTTTGCTGCTGTCCTGATCGTCAACGGGCTTGCCGAACAGTTGCGCCCAGAAAAGGCTGC
Organism: Betaproteobacteria bacterium; assembly: GCA_031389965.1. Classification (GTDB taxonomy): domain Bacteria; phylum Pseudomonadota; class Gammaproteobacteria; order Burkholderiales; family Rhodocyclaceae; genus Sulfuritalea. The sequence goes on along the minus strand of JANMTA010000027.1, from coordinate 4,065 downwards.
CGTCCTTGCGCTTGATCTGCCAGTCGGCCGAGAACGACTTGCCCCGTCTGATTGCCGGGTAGGCCAGGTCGCCAATCGCCTGCCAGTTCTTTTCGTCAGGGAAGTGGATCCGTGTCGATTGCCCGATCAGTTCTTCTGGATGGTAGCCGGTCATTTCGGCGAATTTCTTGTTCACCCACTGGTGCCGGCGCTCGGCAATGAGGCAAATACCAACCAGCGTATTTTGCAGAATCGCCTCACGTTCAGACGATGTCCGCCGGATTGCCTCCTCGGTTTTTTTTCGTTCGCTGATGTCGTGGACATTCGCCAGATAAAGCGTCTTGCCGCCGATGATCATCCGGCGCAGGGCGACATCGCAGAAAAACAGTGAGCCGTCCAAGCGCTGGAACAGCCACTCGAAGCGCTGTTCTCCGGTGTCGAGGTGATCTTCGATCCACTTTGCCTGTTCGTCGCTCGCTCGGCCACCAGGCTGCATCGACGGTGAAAAATGCACCGGTGTCTGGCCGACGATCTGTTCGCGCCGGCAGGATAAAAGTGCTTCGGCGGTACTGTTGCAGTCGACAAAAAACCGGCTGCGCAACAGGAATACGGCGTCGAGCGCATTGTCGAACATCGAGCGGTAGCTGGCCTCGGCGACCGCCAGCTTTTCCGCGTCGCGCAGCGCGCGCATCCGTCCGTGCACGAAAAGCCAGCTGAGCAGCGCAAACAGGAAGCTGCCGCCAAGCATCGCCCTGGCGATGAATTGTGGTTTCCCGCTATCGATATGCGGGGCGAAGCCGGGCAGGCTGCTGATCACCAAAGTCCAGGTATGACCGCCGATGCCGAGGTAGCGGGTGGTTTTGAGCGGGGCAGGATTGGCGGCGCGCTCGGCGGAATTGCTGTTTATGTCGAGCATCAGGGTTTCGCGGCTGATCTCATCACCATCGTAGATCTGGATGGCGATATTGTCGGTGCGTTCGTCGAGCGTGTCGTCGAGCAGATCCGCCATGCGGAATGAGGTATAGGCCCAGCCGGCAATGTTGGCGCGCCGCTCGGCAAAGCTTCGGTGCGGCGCATCGCGGCCAAAGACCGGGAAGTACATCATGAAGCCGCTTTGCGCGGCGTTTCCGGCATCGTGCGTCAGGCGCACCATGCGCGAGATGATCGGCTTGTTCAGGTCGCGCGCGCGCTCCATAGCCGTGCGTGAAACTGGCGAAGCATAGGGGTCTAGGCCTAGCGACTGGATGTTGCTGCCGGCGAACGGTTCGATATAGATGATCGGCGAGTAGACGTCGCGCCGGCCTTCCGGCTTGATCGCGTAATCCGCGAAGCCGTTCCTGCGCAGCGCCGAAATGTGTCTTTCCTTCTCGCCGTCGACAACGAGCAGGGAAAAGCCGATGCCCTGGATGCCGGGGAAGTTTTCCTTCAGTCGCAGCTGGGCAACGTAGTGGCGGAATCCGTCGCGATCGAGCTTGTCGCCATGGCCAAACCAACCGCCAATCCCGCGCAGGATCTGCTCCTGCGATTTCATACCCTGCTCGATGCTGACGGATACTTCGCGAACGCGGAAATCGAAAGCGGTTTGCCGGTCGCGCTCGACATTCTGCTGCGCGTTGGCCCACAACCAGTAGCTGACGCCCAGCGAAACGGCAAGGACCAGGAAGGGCAGTAGCTGTGCTTGCCACCAGGCGGGCCTTCTGCCGGTCGAGGGGGCCGGCAGGGCAGGCGGAGTCACCGGGCTGCTTTCAGATCGGCCGTGGCGGCGGGCGCCATGGGCTTTCCCGTGCTGTTTCCAGGTTTCATCGTTTTTGTTGTAGTCAGGTCGAATCGAGGCCAAGCAGCGCGCAGCCCGGAATTGCCGCCCGGCAAGGAAATTTCAAATGGCTGATTCTAGCCTCGTGCGGGGAAAACTACGAGGGCCCGGCCTTGAATTTTTCGTGCATTTGTCATTCTGTTCAGGAGCTGCACGAGAGCATCGAACAGCCGGCCTTGTGTCTTGCCCAGTCGGGCCGGATGGCGCTGAAGGCCTCGCGTCCGGCCTGTTCGTCGTAGGGGCGGCGCAGGACGTCGAGCAACTCGTGGATCAGGCCCGCATCGCCTTGCTCGGCCGCGTCGATCGCCTGTTGCGCGAGGAAGTTGCGCAGGACGAAGCGCGGGTTGCACTGGTTCATGCGCGCGACTCTGGCCGGCGCCGGCTCGCCATCCTGTTGCAGGCGGGCGGCATAGCGTTGCAGCCAGCGGGAGAACTCATCGGAAAAATTCTGGCGCAGGTCTTCGCGGTAGAACGCCGCGTGCAGAACCGCAAGGTTTGGCGCATTGATGTCGATCTGCGCCAGGCTGCGGAAAAACTCGGTCATGTCCACTTCGGCGCGGCGCATCAGTTCGAATACGTCGTTGACCAGTTCTGTATCGCCGTCTTGCCAGTCGTGAAATCCGAACTTGCCGGCCAGGGCCTTGCTGAATGCTTCGGCATAAGTCGCGTCGTAGTGCGCCAGTCCGGCGGCCTGCGCCTCCCACGTCAGCAGCGGGCCGGCCAGCGCGTCGGCCAGCCGTTCGAGATTCCAGCGCGCAATTTCGGGTTGCCGGCCGAAACAGTAGCGATGGCCAGCGGCGTCGGTCGTGTTCGGCGTCCAGCCCGGATCGAAATTATCGACCCAGCCGTACGGCCCGTAGTCGATCGTCAGGCCGAGAATCGACATGTTGTCGGTATTCATCACGCCATGCACGAAGCCGACGCGCATCCAATGCACGAGCATTTCGGCGGTACGCCGGCAGACTTCCAGAAACCAGGCGGCGATGCGCTGTTCCGGGTCGGCCGTCAGTTCGGGGAAGTCCCGCGCGATCGTAAAGTCGACGAGGCGCTTGAGCAGCGCCCGATCGCCGCGCGCCGCGAGCAGCTCGAAATGTCCGAAGCGGGTGAACGACGGCGCGACGCGACAGACGACGGCGCCGGGCTCGGCCACCGGGTGGCCGTCGTAGAACATGTCACGCACCACGGCTTCGCCGGTGCCGACCAGGCTCAGCGCACGCGTCGTCGGTACGCCAAGGTGGTGCATCGCTTCGCTGCACAGAAACTCGCGGATCGATGAACGCAGGACGGCGCGGCCGTCGGCGCGGCGCGAATACGGCGTCGGCCCGGCCCCCTTGAGCTGCAGTTCGAAGCGCTGGCCGGTGCGGTTGATCAGCTCGCCGAGCATGATCGCCCGCCCGTCGCCGAGTTGTCCGGCCCATTCCCCGAACTGATGGCCGCCGTAACACGTGGCATAGGCCACCATGCCCGGCAGCAGGCGATTGCCGGCCAGCGCTGCGAGCAGCTCGGGCGCGGCCAGCGCGCCGGCATCGAGATCGAGGGCGTCGGCGACCTCGCGCGACCAGGCGATCAGGCGCGGCGCGGCAACCGGCGTCGGCGTCACCGGCGACCAGCAGGCGCCGGTGACGTGGCGTGAGTGATTGCGGGTGTCGGCATCGCCGGGCAGTTCGCGCAGGAAACGGTTGTCGAAGGTCAGCGACGGCATCATGGCGTGAGGTTTCAGTCGGGGCGGGATTGGGCGAATGCCTGTTCCCCGCAGCGGCGGGTGCTTTTCCGTGCGAGGTTGAGCGCTGTGGAAACAGACACGCAGAACAGGAAATCGTTCGTCGCTTCGCCCGGACGACGTCTTGCGGAGTGCGGGCCAAGCCGTTGGTGATGGCCGAATTACGTGAGATGGAAGGTTGGTTTTTTGTCGGAGCGCACCCCAAGCATTTGAGCCAGCGCACAAGCCTCCCATCATCCGAAATTTCACTCAAAATTTACCGGAAACGCCTTGCCGTCCTGATCGCTGCAGACGCCCGCCGGCTTGCTGCGCGCCGTCCAGGCTATACGGCAGGAGAGGTTCTTTCCGTCGTTGGAGCGGGCCGCTGTCTGCAGCGAAAAAATCGAATGGTCGGAGTCGAGACCGGAAAAAATCCGATCCCAATGCCGTGGCTCAATGCCGTAATACCGTTTGCGCAGCTCAGCCCAGTCAGTCTGGCGTTCGATGGAAAATCCGCGTGCCTCGTAACGGCGGTCGGGCGTTTCGAGTACGAGACGATTGTCTTGTCCACGGT
>JANMTA010000162.1:0-5563 GCA_031389965.1 Betaproteobacteria bacterium | reverse complement strand
TGCGCAGATCTACCTGAAACGCGAGGATCTCAATCACACGGGTGCGCACAAGATCAACAACTGCATCGGCCAGGCTCTGCTGGCGCGACGCATGGGCAAGCCGCGGGTGATTGCCGAGACCGGCGCCGGCCAGCACGGCGTGGCCACCGCAACTGTGGCCGCCCGCTACGCCATGGAATGCGTGGTCTACATGGGTTCCGAGGATATCAAGCGCCAGGCCGCCAACGTCTATCGCATGAAACTGCTGGGCGCTACCGTGGTGCCGGTCGAATCCGGCTCGAAGACGCTCAAGGACGCCCTGAACGAGGCCATGCGCGACTGGGTAACCAACATCGGCAACACCTTCTACATCATCGGCACCGTGGCCGGACCGCATCCCTATCCGATGATGGTGCGTGATTTTCAGTCGGTGATCGGCGAGGAATGCAAGACGCAAATGCCCGAACATATCGGACGCCAGCCCGATGCCGTGATCGCCTGCGTCGGCGGCGGCTCCAATGCGATGGGAATCTTCTATCCCTACATACCGCTCGCCGGCGTCAAGCTGATCGGTGTCGAAGCCGCAGGCTATGGACTTGATTCGGGCAAGCATTCGGCATCGCTGACCGCCGGCCGCTCCGGCGTGCTGCACGGCAACCGCACCTACCTGCTGCAGGACGAAAACGGGCAGGTCAGCGAAACCCACTCGATATCGGCCGGTCTCGATTACCCGGGCGTCGGCCCCGAGCATGCCTGGCTCAAGGATTCCGGGCGCGCCGAGTACGTCACGATCACCGATGCCGAGGCCTTGCAGGCCTTCCATGATCTTTGCCATTTCGAAGGCATCATCCCGGCGCTGGAATCCAGTCATGCGCTGGCCTACGCCGCCAAACTGGCGCCGACTCTGCCGGCGGACAAGGTGCTGCTGGTCAATCTTTCCGGCCGTGGCGACAAGGACATGCACACCGTCGCCGAAAAGTCCGGCATCCAGTTCTGATTCGGTCATATCAATGTCACGCATTCCCGCAACATTTGCCGCCCTCGCCGCACAAGGCCGCAAGGCCCTGATCCCCTTCATTACGGCCGGCGATCCGCATCCCGACTTCACCTTGCCACTGATGCGTGCGCTGGTTGCAGGCGGCGCCGACATCATCGAGCTCGGTGTGCCGTTTTCCGATCCGATGGCGGACGGGCCGACCATCCAGCGCGCCTCCGAACGCGCGCTGGCCCATGGCATGAGCCTGCGTCGCGTGCTGGCGCTGGTTAGCGAATTCCGCAAGGAGAACGCGACGACGCCGGTGGTGCTGATGGGTTACGCCAATCCGGTCGAAGCCTACGGCGTCGAGGCTTTTGCCCGTGACGCAAGCAAGTCCGGCGTCGATGGAGTGCTGGTGGTCGACTACCCGCCGGAGGAATGCGCGGTGTTTGCCTCTGTGATGAAACAGGCGGACATCGATCCGATTTTTCTCCTGGCGCCGACTTCGACCGAGAAGCGCTTCGACGAGGTCGCGCAGATCGGCAGCGGCTACATTTACTACGTCTCGCTGAAGGGGGTCACCGGTTCGGGCACGCTCGACCTCGACGAAGTGGCACGCCGCATTCCGCTGATCCGCGAGAAGGTCGGTATGCCGGTCGGCGTAGGCTTCGGCATCCGCGACGCGGCGACAGCGGTGCGCATCGGCGCGGTGGCAGACGCCGTGGTGATCGGCAGTCGCATCATCGAGGAGATTGAACAGTCGCCTGCCGCCGAAGCCGCGGCGCGGGTGAAGGCGTTCGTTTCCGGCATACGGGCGGCGCTGGACGCCTCCGCCGAAAAGCAAGGAGTTGCCGCATGAGTTGGCTACAGAAACTTCTTCCGCCCAAGATCAAGCGCTCGGAAGGCACGCGCAAGTCGATTCCCGAGGGACTTTGGGCCAAGTGCCCGGCTTGCGAGGCGGTGCTCTACAGCACTGACCTGGAAAGCAACCAGAACGTCTGTCCCAAGTGCAGCCACCACCTGCGGCTGCGCGCCCGGGTGCGACTGGACGCCTTGCTCGATGCCGAGGGCCGCTTCGAGATCGGCAGCGAAGTCATCCCGATGGATCCGCTCAAGTTCAAGGACAGCAAGCGCTATGTCGATCGACTTGTCGCCGCCAACGAGGACACTGGCGAGGCCGATGCCATGGTGGTGATGCAGGGCGCGATCAAGACGGTACCGGTGGTGGTGGCCTGTTTCGAGTTCGAGTTTCTCGGCGGCTCGATGGGCGCCGTGGTGGGCGAGCGTTTCGTGCGCGGCGTCAAGGCGGCGATCGAACTGCAGTCGCCCTTCATCTGCATCACCGCCTCGGGCGGCGCGCGCATGCAGGAAGGCCTGTTCTCGCTGATGCAGATGGCGAAGACCACGGCTGCCGTGACACAACTGGCGCATCACCAGTTGCCCTTCATCACCCTGCTGACCGATCCCACCATGGGCGGCGTTTCAGCGTCCTTCGCCTTTGTCGGTGACGTGGTGATCGCCGAGCCCGGTGCCCTGATCGGCTTCGCCGGGCCGCGGGTGATCGAGCAGACGGTGCGCGAGACCCTGCCGGAGGGTTTTCAGCGAGCGGAATTCCTGCTCGAGAAAGGCGCAATCGACATGATCGTCGACCGCCGCGAACTGCGCGACAAACTGGCGTCGCTGATCACACTGCTGCAGCGCGTCCCGGCCCCTTGATGTCGCAATTGCCGGGTTTGCCAGATGCGGGGCTGGACGCCTGGCTGGCGCACCTTGAAGCGCTGCATCCGCGCGGCAGCGCCGGCATCGAACTCGGTCTGGACCGTGTAGCGGCAATCAAGTCACGGCTCGGTCAGCGCGAAACCTGCCCTGTCATTCTGGTCGGCGGCACCAATGGCAAGGGTTCGACCTGTGCCATGCTGGAGAGCATTCTGCTTGCTGCCGGCTATGGCGTCGGACTGTACACCTCACCGCATTTGCTGAATTACAACGAACGCGTGCGTATCAACGGTGTTGCGGCCGATGATGCCAGCCTCTGTAAGGCCCTCGGCAGGGTCGAGCAGGCGCGCGAAGGCGCCGCGCTGACCTATTTTGAATTCGGTACCCTGGCTGCCTGGGAGGTGTTTGCTGCGGCCAATCTCGATGTCATCGTCCTTGAGGTCGGGCTCGGCGGGCGGCTCGATGCCACCAACGTGTATCAGCCGGCGTGCTGCATCGCTACCGTAATCGATCTCGATCACATGGAGTTTCTCGGTCCGGATCGCGAATCGATTGGACGTGAAAAGGCCGGCATTTTCCGCGCCGGCATTCCGGCAATCTGCGGCGATCCGCAGCCGCCGCAATCGCTCGTCGCTTATGCCGCGCAGATTGGCGCCGGTTTGCAGATCATGGGGCGGGATTTTGGCTATCAGCGACAGGACCAGCAGTGGCTGTATTGGGGCCGTGCGGCCGGTGACCCTGGACAGGGAACCACCGTCGGAGTCGTGCGGCGCGGTGGTCTGGCATTTCCGGCCTTGCGCGGTGAGAAGCAACTGGCCAACGCCGCCTGCGCCCTGGCGGCACTCGACGCCTTGCACACGGATCTGCCGGTGGCCATGAAAGACATTCGCCGGGGCCTGATTGAAGTCGAACTGGCGGGCCGCTTCCAGGTCTTGCCGGGTCGTCCGGCCGTAGTGCTTGATGTCGCCCACAACCCGCAGGCGGCCCGCGTGCTGGCTGCCAACCTGGGCGACATGGGTTTTCATCGATACACCTGGGCGGTGTTCGGCATGCTCGCCGACAAGGACATTGACGGCGTCATCGACGCCATTGGCGGGCGGGTAACTCACTGGCTGCCCTGCACGCTGGAAGGGCGCCGTGCCGCCAGTGCCGACTTTCTGGCCAGTCGTCTGGAGGCAAAGGGGATGGAGGTCGTGGACCGCTTCGCTTCGCCGCTGGCGGCGCTCGCCTGTGCGCAAGAGAAGGCCGGCGAAGATGATAGAATCCTCGCCTTCGGATCCTTCCTCACTGTTGCTGCGGCCCTGCAGGCGTATGGCCGTTCAGCGTAACCAAGATGGCGGAACAAGACACATCGCCTAACGATTTGCAGCTGAAGAAGCGTGCTCGCCGCCGACTGGTTGGTGCCGCCGCGCTGGCGCTATTCGCCGTCATCGTTTTGCCGATGGTGATGGATCGGGAACCGCGCCCTCTGAGTCAGGACATCCAGGTCCGCATCCCCAGCCAGGATTCGACCGGCTTCGCGGCGAAGCTCCTGCCGGGCAAACCCGCGGCGACTCCCATGCCGGAGCCGAAGCCGGTTGCGGAACCGAAGGCCGAAGTCCAGGCGAAATCCGAGCAACCGGCTCCCGCTGCAACCACGGCAGCACCCTTACCCGCCAAACCGGCCGCTCAGGCTGCGGCGCCCGTTGTGAAGCCGGGGGCGAAGCCAGCGGAAAAGCCCGCAGAAAAGGTAACAGCGCCGGAAATGAAGGCTGAGTCAGCAGGGAAGCTGGCGCCCGATGCCTCCGGGCAATGGGTGATCCTGCTGGGCGCTTACAAGGAAGCCGGCAACGTCAAGCTGCTGCTGGCCAAAATGAAAGGGATCGGGGTGCCCGCTTACACGGAAAAAATCGAGTCGCCACAGGGACTCCGCACTCGTGTTCGGGCGGGGCCCTTCGCCACTCAGGAGATGGCCGAAAAAGCTCGTGCGAGACTCAAGATCATCGACGTGGATGGTCCGGTAGCGCCAAAGTAGGGCGATGACCGCATTTGATTACGCGGTGCTGACGGTGATTTCGGCGTCGGTGCTGTTGGGTTTGTGGCGTGGCGTGATGAGCGAGATTCTGGCTATTGCGGCCTGGATTGTGGCGTTTCTTGTGGCACGCGTCATGGCGGGAGAGGTTGCCAACTGGCTGAGCGGGCAGATTGCTGAACCTGGTTTGCGGCTGGCGGTGGCTTATATACTGGTTTTTGTTGGCGTATTGCTAGTCTTCGCAATTGCGCGCATGCTGATTTCCCTGCTGTTGAAGGCAGTTGGTTTGGGCTTGCTGGATCGTTTGCTGGGCGCGTCTTTTGGTGTCCTGCGCGGAATTCTGGTGGTGTTGGTGGCTGTTCTGGTGGCGGGGATGACGCCGCTGCCGAAGGCGGAATGGTGGCGTGATGCGATGCTGGCGCCACCTCTGGAAACGGCGGTAATTGCGGCAAAACCCTGGTTGCCGGCTGACGCGGCAAAACGGATTCGGTATCGATAGAGGAAGATGACCATCTCCCCTTCCCCCTTCCCGGGGAAGGGGGCGATAATTGTTCGCGGGCGCTGCCCGCTCCATGTTTTGGCTGCTTCTGCTTGGGGCGGCCCTGCGGAGAAGGACCATGTGCGGAATTCTGGGTGTGGTGGCCACCACGCCGGTGAACCAGTTGCTCTACGACGGCTTGCAGGTGCTCCAGCACCGCGGCCAGGATGCCGCCGGCGTCGCCACGGCGGAAGGCGGACGCTTCCACATGCACAAGGGCTCCGGTCTGGTGCGCGATGTGTTCCGCACCCGCAACATGCGCAGCCTGGTCGGCAACTGGGGCATCGGACACTGCCGCTATCCCACTGCGGGTTCCGCGGACAACGCCGCCGAGGCGCAGCCC
>JANMTA010000123.1:0-6895 GCA_031389965.1 Betaproteobacteria bacterium | reverse complement strand
CGCAGCGAGCAGTTCGAGGCGCGCGTGGTGATGGTGGAGATTTCGTCGTCGGCGTCGATTTTCCTGGGCGGCATGGCCGGCTCGAAACTGCCCGTGGTGGTCAGCCACGGCGAAGGCCGCGCCGAGTACTCCGCTGCCCAGAGCGGCAAGCCGCTGGTGGCGATGCGCTACATCGACAACCGCGGCGCGGTGGCGACCAGCTACCCATTCAATCCCAACGGCTCGCCCGACGGACTGGCCGGGGTGACGACGGCCGACGGGCGTTTCACGATCATGATGCCGCATCCCGAGCGGACTTTCCGCAGCCTGCAGATGTCCTGGCAACCGCCGGGACTGGGCGAGGATGGGCCGTGGCTCGAGATGTTCCGCAACGCACGGCGCTGGCTCGATTAAAGAGTCGGCGCTGGCGACACGGCGGCAAAAGCTCTGCGGGACACCGTTCGCGGCGAATTGCCGCGGAAACAAAAAAGGGCATGTGGAAGATGGGGTGGGCTGGTGTTTTTATGCGACGACTGCATCGTGCCCTAAGCGACGCTCGCGTTGCCCCAAAGCAGCCTTTCAAATGAGAGGCATCACCGGAATTGATTTGTTAAACGAAGGGATTGTTTATTCTCGTACCAGTTCCGCGAAAATCATCGACGTTGCGGCTTACTACTGTCAAGTCATGAACCAGTGCAATCGCCGCAATCTGTTTGTCTATTGGATGTTCATGATGAGGTGACATCAGCCGGCCCCACACTTGGGCACAATCTTCATCAAAGCTCAATATCCTGTCGTTGTACTCCGCCACGACAAAATCAAGCCATTTTTCAAGCTTCCTGGCCTGGAGAAGATCGTCGCGATGGCGGATATTCTCAAGCCCTCTTCGAATTTCACCTATTGTTTGCACAGACAAATAGAGGTCTTCAGCTTCGATCGTCTTGAAAAACTTTTGGACACCGGAGTTCGCCTTTTTCCCCTTTCGGGCCTCGCTGATGACATTGGTGTCGACCAAGTACATGTCGACTCCTACCCATTGCGGCAATTGAAGTCGGAGTCTTCACCAACATTTGGCATGCACGAGAGGATCTCGGCAACGGACCGGCGCTTCGGGCGCTGCAGAACTGTTTTTAGAATCTCGCGATGCTCGGCTTCCGCGCTTCTACCATGAGCTGCCGCCAGCTGTTTCAGTGCCAAGGCAACATCCTCGTCAACATTTCGAACCACAAGATTGGTAGCCATATTTGCCTCCTGAATTGCAATCATTGATAGCAGTCTAGCGAAGAAATGATTGCACTGCAATCATAATTAGGCCCCGGGCGCGAGCGGCCGGACCTGGCCGGTTGCGGGCTTTGGCAAAACCCGCGGTATCTTCCAGATACCCATAAAAAACGGGAGCCGCGGCTCCCGTTTTTTATGATCGCGCCGGACCGGTTTATTCGACCTTGGCCTTGGCGCGCAGCTCGTCGATGTGTTTTTGCACCATGCGCTGCTGAAGCTGCTGGGCAATCTGGCCCTTGGCTTCGTCCATCGGCGGCAGCTTGAGCTCCCGCGTGTCTTCGAGCAGGATCACGTGCCAGCCGAAATCGCTCTTCACCGGGGTTTCGGTGAATTTGCCCTTTTCCAGTTTCGTCATGGCCGCCGAGAAGGGTGGGACGAAAGAGGCAGGATTGGCCCAGCCCAGGTCGCCGCCACGGTCCTTGGAACCGGGATCCTTGGATTCCTTGGCCAGATCGTCGATTTTTTCGCCCTTCTTCAGCTTGGCGATGATGGCCTTGGCCTCGTCTTCCTTTTCGACCAGGATGTGGCGGGCCTTGTATTCCTTGTTGCCGAGCTTGGCCGTGATTTCCGTGTATTCCTTCTTGATCTGCTCGTCGGTGACCGGGTGGCTTTTCACGTAGTCGTTGAGGTAGGCGCCGATCAGCACGCCCTGGCGGGCCAGGTCCACCTGGCCCTGCACTTCAGGCTTCTTGTCGAAGCCCTTCTTGACAGATTCCTGCGTCAGAATTTCGCGACGCACCAGTTCTTCCGTCACGGCCTTGCGCAGTTCTGGGGAATCGGGCTGCCCTTGCGCGGCCTGGCCGGCAATCAGTGCATCGGCGCGAGCCTTGGGAATGGCCTTGCCATTCACGGTGGCGAATGCTGCGGAGTCGGCCTTCTTCTGGGCAAAGGCGGGAGCTGAACTCACCGAAACGGCGAAGGCGAGCAGGAGGGCGTGGCGTAGGGTACGGTTCATCGTGGTTCCTGAATGGGCGGGTTGTCAGTGTTCGTCGGGAGTTTTGGCGCTGATGCTGAGTGCGTGAATTTCCCGCTTCATCAGCGGGCCGAGCGCATCATACACCAAGCGATGTCTTTCCATTGTCCTGAAGCCGGCGAAGCGCGGCGAAACAATCGCCAGCCGGAAGTGGCCGCCGCCGCTTCTGGCACCGGCATGGCCGGCATGTTTCGCCGAGTCGTCGTGGATTTCGATGCTCACCGGGTCGAGTGCGGCGAGGCTGGTGCGCATGGCATCGATCACGCTCATGATTTGGGGAATACCTGCTTGAAGGGGCGCACCGTGACGCGGGCATAAACGCCGGCGGCGATGTAGGGATCGGCATCCGCCCAGGCTTGGGCCGCAGTCAGAGAATCGAACTCGGCGACGATCAGGCTGCCGGAAAAACCCGCGGGTCCGGGGTCGGGGCTGTCTATCGCCGGAAACGGGCCGCCCAGCGCCATGCGTCCGGCGGCATCGAGTTCGAGCAGGCGGGCAAGGTGGGCCGGACGAGCGGCGAGGCGTTGTTCGAGACTGTTCGGCACATCCTCGCCGACGATGGCATACAGCATGGCTTAACCCGGTCCCCCAGCAGGAGGTTGGGGGGAGGTTTCTTCCTTTTCCTCGGGGATGTACTTGGCGAGCACCAGGCCCTGCAGGATGATGAAGGCGATCATCAATCCCATGCCGCCGAAGAGCTTGAAACTGACCCAGGTATCGGTGCTGTAGTTGAATGCAACCCACAGGTTGAGCACGCCCATGACGGCGAAGAAGCCGATCCAGGCGTAATTGAGCCTGGGCCAGAGAACCTCGGGCAGTTCCACCTGCTTGTCCAGCATGGCGCGGATCAGGTTCTTGCCGAAGAACTGCGCGGAGCAGAACAGGGTCACCGCGAACAGCCAGTAGAGTATGGTCGGCTTCCATTTGATGAAGGTTTCATCGTGCAGGATCAGTGTCGCCCCGCCGAAGACCACGACCAGGCCGAGGCTGACCCAGAGCATGGTGTCCACCTTGCCGTGGCGGTGCCAGACCCAGCCGATCTGCGCCATCGTGGCGACGATCACCACGCCGGTGGCGATATAGATGTCGAAAACCTTGAAGGCGACGAAGAAGAGGATGACCGGAAACAGGTCGAAGAGAAATTTCATGGAGCGGATTGTAGCGGTTGCGCCGGTTTACTTCTTCTTGTCGAGGTCGATCGACGCTGAGTTTATGCAATAGCGCAAGCCCGTGGGGGCCGGCCCGTCGGGAAAGACATGGCCCAGATGGCTGCCGCAATGGCTGCAGACCACTTCGGTGCGGCGCATGAACAGGCTGTTGTCGGCAATCTCGGTAATGCCTGTCGCATCGACGGGCGCCGTAAAGCTGGGCCAGCCGCAGCCGGAATCGAATTTTGCGGTCGAGTCGAACAGCGGCTCGCCGCAACCTATGCAGCGATAGGTGCCGGGATCCTTGCAGTCCCAGTACTCGCCGCTGAAGGCGCGTTCGGTGCCCTTCTCGCGGGCAACATGGAATTGCATGGGCGTTAACTGCGAGCGCCATTCGGCGTCGGTCTTGCGGATCTTGTTGCTCACTGGACTACCCTTCCCCCGACCCCCTCCCCAAGAGAGGGGGTGACAATGGTTCGCCGCTGCGCGGCTCCGTGCGATGACTGGCGCCCCTTCGGGCGGCCGTGCGGGACGCTCATGAGTGCCTCCGGGCCGCTGACTATAATCGCGGCCATGGCGACTGGGATCAAGATTGGCACAAATAGTTTCGGGGGCAGGCGATGCGCGTGACCGTGCTGGGGGCCGGTGTGGTCGGCGTGGCGAGTGCCTGGTACCTGGCGGCGGACGGACATGAAGTCACGGTCATCGAGCGCCAGCCGCTGCCGGCGCAGGAGACCAGCTTTGCCAACGGTGGCCAGATTTCTGTCAGCCATGCCGAACCCTGGGCCAATCCGCAGGCACCCTGGAAAGCCCTGAAATGGCTGGGTCGCGAGGACGCGCCACTCCTGTGGCGGCTGCGCGCCGATCCGGCGCAATGGGCCTGGGGCCTGCGCTTCCTGCGCGAATGCACGGCGCAGCGGGCACGCGTCAATGTCGGCGCCATCGTGCGCCTCGGGCTGGCCAGCCGCAGCGCGCTGCAATCCTTGCGGCGCGAACTGGCATTGGAATATGACCATCTCGAACGCGGCATCTTGCATTTCTATACTGACGCCCGTGAATTCGAACGCGCCATTCCGCAGGCGGCGCTGATGCGCGAATTCGGCTGCGAACGGGTGCCGCAAACGGCTGCAGAATGCCTTGCCATCGAACCTGCATTGGCCGGCTCGCAGGTGCCAGTGGTGGGCGGCACTTACACGGCCGGTGACGAGTCGGGCGATGCGCGGCAATTCACCGAGACCCTGGCGCAGCACGCTGCGGCGCGCGGCGTGCGCTTCCGCCATGGCGAAAGCGTGACGGCCTTGCAAGTCGAAGGCGGTAAATTGACGGGCGTGCAGCTGGCCTCAGGGGAATGCGTGTCTGCGGATATCACGGTTCTTGCGCTCGGCAGCTATTCGCCGCTGCTCTTGAAGCCGCTGGGCATTCGCCTGCCGGTCTATCCCGCCAAGGGTTATTCGGTGACGCTGGCCTTGCCCGATGGGGTGCTGGCGCCGACCGTGAGTCTGACCGACGACGCTCACAAGATCGTCATCTCGCGCCTGGGGCAGACCCTGCGGGTGGCAGGCACGGCGGAGTTCAACGGCTACGATATCTCGGTCAACCCGGTGCGCTGCGCGGCGCTGCGGCGTCGCATCGGCGAAGTGTTTCCCGCGCTGGCATCTGTCAGCGAGCTTGATCGCTGGGCCGGATTGCGGCCGGCAACACCCGGCAACGTGCCGCTGATCGGCGACATGGCGACTGCGGGTCTGGGCGGGTTGTGGCTCAACACCGGCCACGGCACGCTGGGCTGGACCCTGGCCTGCGGCTCGGGACGCTTGCTGGCGGACCTCGTCGCCGGCCGCGACCCGGGCCTCGACGCAAAGCCTTACCGTTTCTGAATATCGCCGTCGCGCCAGCGCCGACTTTTCAGTGCAGATGACGGGGCGCGGTCTCTGCCTGCTCTTCGGGCAGTTCGGCGTGCACCGGTTCGCCTTCCGGGTTCGGATACAGCGGCGCGCCGCAATCGTCGCAGAACTCCAGCGGAAAGCGCTGGTCGAGCATCAGCACGCTGGTGACGCCGGCCTCGCGCAGGGTGGCTTCGATCTGCGCCGGGGCTTCGTTGTTTTCATCCTCGTGTTCCAGCAGCGGCCAGACCACGCCATGCACCACCTCGCTGCTGCCGCGCTGAGTGAAGGCAATGCGGAATTCCTCGAGCTGGCGGTCATGGAAAGGGGCCACCACGGCGCGCAGTTCGGTCGCCGGCTGATTCAGCACGGTCTGCAGGAAGGCCACGGCCGCCCGCAGCGACCAGGGACTCGAAGCGCGGTCGGCATCGCGCACGGCGGCATGGTAGGCCAGCACTGGAATGAATTCGAGGGCACAGGCGGGCAGCAGGGGACGCAAAGCGTCGCCACCCTGTTGTGCCCATTGGCGGAAGGATTCCGCCGGGTCGCCGTCGTCTTCCTGCCAGCGGAACAGCGCTGCACCGCGCGGCGCGGCGACGGCGCCCAGCAGGTAGCGGGTATCGGAGAGGAAACTCATGGTTTCAGAGAGTTGCGCCGGGTCGACTTTCAGGTTGCGGCCATGGACCGCGGCTTTGGCCAGTTTTTCCGCCAACTGCGCCGTGTCGACGTAGTTCTGCGGCAACTGGTCGGGGCTGTAGAGAATGTCGGCAAGGCCGAGCTTGGCATCGGCGGCGAGCACATGTGCTTGCAGATGAACCCGGACCGCATCCAATTGCGCTGCCGGAATGCTGCCCGATGGAATCTGGAAGCGCGACCAGGCCAGCAGCGGCACGGCAATCATGACGACATCGAGGCCGCTGTTGCCTTCAGCACGCCGCGTTTCGGCGCAGGATTCGATCATGTCGGCCAGTTCGTCATAGGCGCGTGAACCGCCGTTATACAAATGGTCGAGCACGGCGACCAGGGTTTCCTCGCCATTGTCGGCCAGCAGGTGGTCTATGTGAGCCGCAAGACGGGTTTCCCAGTAGGCATCCTCGATCCGGTTCGAAGACTGGCTGAGTCGCGTTGCAAGACGGGTGAGAAGCTCGGAGTCCGGCGTCTGGCGGGCGCGGCGTGGAAGGCGGGTACGTTTCATGGTGGGATGAGGCCGAAAAAATAGACCGGCAGAGACAGTAAGCGCGAATTCTACCAGTTGACCGTAAGGCCGATTTGCCGCCATAAGCTGATAAACTTCGCCTGTTTTTTTGCCAGCGGCGGTGCCCGATGTTCTCGCGATTGATGCCCAAAGAGGCCAAGTTCTTCGATTTGTTCAATGCCCATGCGGATCTGATCGTCAAAGGCGGCCGGCAACTGGTGGCCTTGGTGGATGATCTGGGGAAGGGGCCGGAAGTGCTGGCGCAGCACGTGCAGGCCATCGACGAGATCGAAACCACGGCCGACAAGATCACCCACGAAACCATCGCCCTGCTGCACACGTCCTTCAACACGCCGCTCGATCGCGACGAGATCCATCAACTGATCATGCGCATGGACGATATCCTCGACCTGATCCAGGATTTCGCCGAGGCGATGTA
>JANMTA010000099.1:0-5336 GCA_031389965.1 Betaproteobacteria bacterium | reverse complement strand
GCGGTGGTGGCCGCAGCGACGTTGGCTTCAGCGATTTCGGCGACTTGCTTGGCAGCCTTGGTCATGCTGTCATAGGCCGAGTTGGCGGCGGCGATCGCCGACTTCACGGCAGCGACGGCGACATCGGAACCGGCCGGGGCGTTCTTGACAGCCTTGTCGAGAGCAACCGAGACGTTCTTGTTGATTTCGGAAAACTGGCCTTCGACGACCTTGGTCAGCTCTTCCTGGGTCTGGGTGGCGATCTCATACACGCTGCGCGAGTAGGCGACGGCTTTTTCAACAGCGGGCTGGGCCAGCGTGGTCTGCATGGCGATCAGTTGCTGCACGTCCTTGACGCCGAGCAAAGCCTTGGCGTTGGCAACGCTGTCTTCCAGCATGGCGCGGGCGGTGTTGAGGTTCAGGGCAGCAAGGCGCTCGGCGCTGGCGAAAGCCGTGTTGGCAACGGTCAGCAGGGTTTCTACGGTGGCCTTGTTGGCGGTGGCGAATTGTTCGGTAGTGGCGTTCATGGTGATCTCCTGAAATTGGTTTCGAAAAAGTTGGCTGAATTGGCGGTTGATCTTTTATCGCGCACCCCTGTTTTCCGGGGCGATGTTGCAGTGCATCATGGTTCGTATTATAGGCATGGAAAGCATCGTGTCAAGACTTTTTTTGTGCAACGCAGCAAAAAATGTTTATTTAATTAAAAATACAAATTAACAATTAGTTATAAAAACAAAAAAGGCCCCGCAGGGCCTTTGATGATGCGTTGCGAAAGAATTTTCAGGCGTCGCGGAAGACCGGCTTCCTTTTTTCCACGAAGGCCGCCATGCCTTCCTTCTGATCAGCCAGGGCGAAGGCCGAGTGAAAAGTGCGGCGTTCGAACAGCAGGCCTTCGTGCAGGCCGGATTCGAATGCGCGATTGACCGATTCCTTGATCATCATGACCACCGGCAGCGAGAAATCGGCGATGGTTGCCGCAGCTGTCAGGGTTTCTTCGAGCAACTTGTCGGCGGCGATGATGCGCGCCACCAGCCCGGCGCGCTCGGCTTCCTGGGCATCGATGAAGCGTGCGGTGAGGCACATGTCCATCGCCTTGGCCTTGCCCACGGCCCGCGGCAGGCGCTGCGTGCCGCCGGCGCCGGGCAGGATGCCCAGCTTGATTTCGGGCTGGCCGAACTTGGCGGTATCGGCGGCATAGATCATGTCGCACATCATGGCCAGTTCGCAGCCGCCGCCCAGGGCAAAGCCGGCGACCGCGGCAATGACCGGCTTGCGGCAGCGGCCGATGCGGTCCCAGTTGCGGCTGATGTAATCGGTTTTATAGACGTCCATGAAGTTCCAGCCGGCCATGGCGCCAATGTCGGCACCGGCGGCGAAGGCCTTTTCCGAGCCGGTGAGGACCATGCAGCCGATGTTCGGGTCGCCTTCGAAGCCGTCGAGCGCGGCACTTATTTCATCGATCAACTTGTCATTCAGCGCATTCATGGCCTTGGGCCGGTTGAGCGTGATGAGCCCTACCTTGCCACGGGTTTCGACGATGATGTATTCGTAACTCACTTCGAGGTCTCCTGACGGGGGGATGCGATGTCCTGCGTGTTTTGCAACGCCGGGGCCGGAAGGGGAGGGCGCGGTGGCGCGACCGGCTTGCCTGCCTTGGTCTTCGGCGGTGGCGTGCCTTCGGTGTCTTCCTTCTTGCTTTTCGGCTGGATGACGGCACGCACGCGGTCAGTGCTGCCGGGCTTGGCGCGGGTGCCATCGGGGCCGCTGGTGACGAAGTAGTTTTCCGTCCTCGCGTCATAGGAAATGAACTGGCCGCGAACTTCATCCTGCCCGCTCTTGACCCAGGCGCGATTGAAGAACTCGGTTTTTTCAGCATTGGTATCGTGCTCTATGCGCTCGGCTTCGCCCTCGATGTATTGGTCCAGGCCTTCGCGCTTTTGCCGGAAGCGCGCCAGTACGCCGCCGGTGCCGGTGGCGACGCCGCGCTGGTAGCCGTCGTCGTCCTGGGTAACGACAATGCGTTCGGCGCGAATGATCATGGTGCCCTTGACCAGCTGTACATTGCCCTCGAAGGTCTGAATCTTCTTCACGTCGTCGACCGAGACCCGGTCAGCTTCGATATTGACCGGTTTGTCGGCGTCAGCCTTTTCCGCCCATGCAGTGCTGGTGGCAAGCATGACGCCGGCAATGCCGGCAATGGCGGCGAATCTGGGAATAGCGTTCATGGTGTCTCGGTCCGATTGCGATGGAGGGTGCCGGTAACGCGGCCGTGTATGATCGTGATGCCGGTTCTGTTGTCAGTCTCGAGTCCGGTGCCACGCATGACGCTGGCGCCACGGGTAAGGATCACCGGATCCTTGGTGCTTGCCTTTTCCTCATCGGGAAAGACCTTCAATGTCCTGGTTTCAAGCAAAGTTGGAGGTAAATCGTCTGTTGCACCGTGGCGTATCACCTTGACGTCATCGACCAGATCGACTTCCCTGCCGTCGCGCCCGATGTAGGCCGTGCGGGCAAATATTTCGAGCGGCGGCAGTTGATGATAGGTGAGGTGCGGTTCAGTGACAATCGTTGTGTCATCGTCAGGGTAATGCACCAGCTTGTCCGCGACGAGGGTGTGCTGCAACTTGCCGTTGATATCGAAGCGACGCAACTGCAAACCCTCGACCCAGTAGTCCGGATCGTGGCGTAGCGGGCCGCGCGGAGTTTTCCCTTGGATCACCTGGCTGAGCCAGAAGGTGAGAGCCGCCAGCAGCAACAGCATGAACATTGGAAACATCGAGGCGGCGCGATTTTTCATGTGAAGTACCAAACCATGGCCGCTGTCGCGACGCCGCTCATCAGACGACTTTCGCCCGGAACAGGTCGTGCATGTTCAATGCGCCGCACAGCGCCCCGGCGTCATCGGTCACCAGCAGTTGGTTGATCTTGTTGGCTTCCATCATTTCCACCGCCTCGACCGCCAGGCGACGGCTGCCGATGCTGCGCGGGTTGCGCGTCATCACCGCCGCGACCGGCGTGGTGCGCAGGTCGCCAAGGCGTTCCATGGCGCGGCGCAAGTCGCCGTCGGTGAAGATGCCGGTAATGTTTGCCGCCGCATCGAGTACCACCGTCATGCCCATGCCGCCTTTCGTCATGGCCGCCAGGGCGACGGGAACCGGCACGTTCTCGTCCAGAGTCGGCACATCGACTTGCATTACATCGCGGACATGGGTCAGCAGCTTGCGGCCCAGCGCGCCACCGGGGTGGGATCGGGCGAAGTCTTCCGCGCCGAAGCCCCTGGCGTCGAGCAGGGCCACGGCGAGCGCGTCACCCAGGGCCAGCGCCGCCGTGGTGCTGGCGGTGGGGGCGAGATTCAGCGGACAGGCTTCCTGATCGACGCGGGCGTCGAGATGGATGTCAGCTTCCTGCGCCAGGGAGGACGTTTCGTTGCCGGTGATGGCGATCAGCTTGCCGCCCAGACGCTTCACCAACGGTACGATGGTCAGCAGTTCGTCGTTCTCGCCCGAATTGGAAATGGCGATCAGCACGTCGTCGCGGGTGATCATGCCCAGATCGCCGTGCACGGCCTCGGCGGCATGGACGAAATAGGCCGGGGTACCGGTGCTGGCAAAGGTCGCGGCCAGCTTGCGGGCGATATGGCCGGACTTGCCGATGCCGCTCACGATCACGCGGCCGTGGCTGCCGTGGATGAGTGCGACCGCAGCGCGGAATTCGCTGCCCAGGCGACGCGCCAGCGCGGCCACTGCCGCGGCTTCAATTTCCAGCACCTGGCGGCCCATGACCACGGCGCGATCATCGCCATGGACGAGAGCCATGGGCGAAAATTCCGGCGGCTTGATGACTTGGTTCATCGGGGGCTGGCGTTTATGATGGAGCCAAATTATAGCAACCGCGCCCCATATCTTCCGCCATTGTTCAGTTTCCTCCATGACCGACACCCTGCCCTTCATTCTGCTGCTGCTTGCCGTTGCTGTCGTGGTGGTGGTCATCTTCCGCATGCTCGGGCTGCCGCCGATCATGGGCTACCTGCTGGTGGGGGCGGTACTCGGGCCGCATGCGGCAGGCTGGGTGCCGGACACCGAACAGACGCGGCATCTGGCCGAGTTCGGCGTGGTGTTCCTGATGTTCAGCATCGGCCTCGAGTTTTCGCTGGCGCGGCTGTACAGCATGAAGCGCATCGTATTCGGCCTGGGGCTGGCGCAGGTGCTGGCGAGCACGGTGGTCGCCATGCTGCTGGCGCGCTTTGCCGGCATCCCTTGGCTGGCCGGCATCGCCCTCGGCGGCGCCTTGACCATGTCATCGACGGCGATGCTGTCCAAGCTTCTGGCCGAGCGCGGCGAGCTCGATGCGCCGCATGGCCGCGAGGTGATCGGCGTGCTGCTGTTCCAGGACATCGCCGTGGTGCCCCTGCTGGTCATGATCCCGGCCTTGTCGCAACCGGTCGAAGTGATGGCCGAGGCCTTGCTGCTGGCGGGCCTCAAGGCCGCCGTGCTGCTCACGCTGGTGCTGTTCATCGGCCAGCGCGCGTTGTCGGCCTGGTTCTACCTGGTGGCGCGCCGGAAATCTGCCGAGCTGTTCATGCTCAACGTGCTGCTGATCACCCTCGGTCTCGCCTGGCTGACCGAACTGGCCGGTCTGTCGCTGGCGCTGGGCGCCTTCACCGCCGGCATGCTGATCGGCGAAACCGAATACCGCTATCAGGTGGAAGAAGACATCAAGCCTTTCCGCGATGTCCTCCTGGGCCTGTTTTTCGTGGCCATCGGCATGCGCCTCAACGTGCCGCAGATCGCCGGCCAGTGGCCGCTGGTGGCGGGAATCCTGGTGGCGCTGGTGGCGCTGAAGCTGATCATCGTCGGCGCTTTTTCGCGGCTGCTGGGCAGTTCGCCGGGTACCGCCCTGCGCAGCGGCTTGTGGCTGTGTGCCGGCGGCGAGTTCGGATTTGTCGTCCTGGCGCGCGCCGGCGACGTCAATCTGCTGAGTGCCGCGACCTTGCAGCCGGTGCTGGCGGCGATGGTGCTGTCGCTGCTGCTGGCACCGCTGATAGTGCATTGTTCCGACCGGCTGGTGCTCCGTTTCGTCGCCTCGGAATGGCTGCTGCGCTCGATGCAATTGACGCAACTCGCCGCGCAGTCGCTCTCCACCGACAAGCATGCGATCATTTGCGGCTACGGTCGCACCGGCCAGCATCTGGCGCGCTTTCTGGAAGCCGAGGGGATCTCCTTCATGGCCCTCGACCTCGATCCCGAGCGCGTGCGCGAAGCCAACATCGCCGCCGAGGCGGTTTCCTACGGCGATTCGTCGAGGAAGGAAACCCTGCTGGCGGCCGGCCTGTCGCGCGCCAGCGTAGTCATCATCAC
>JANMTA010000089.1:0-5050 GCA_031389965.1 Betaproteobacteria bacterium | reverse complement strand
GAGCTCAACGACGACTTCCCGAGCACCGACGTCGCCATCGTGATCGGCGCCAACGACATCGTCAATCCGGCGGCGCAGGACGATCCGAGCAGCCCAATCGCCGGCATGCCGGTGCTCGAAGTCTGGAAGGCCAAGACTTCGATCGTGATGAAGCGTTCCATGGCCTCGGGCTATGCCGGCGTGGACAATCCGCTCTTCTACAAGGAGAACAACCGCATGCTGTTCGGCGACGCGAAGAAGATGCTGGACGAGGTGCTGGTAGCGCTGAAGGCCTGACGGCTGGTACGCTCCGCAAGAACGCCACGGTCAGCCGTGGCGTTCTTGCTTGCGCGATCCGTTTCCCGAAAGTCGGCGCCGGCGCGCTCTGCGCACCTGGAATTCCGCTTTGCGGACAGGTGATGGCCGGGTAAGCTCCGGGCGGTCCCACTTCATTCAAACATGAAACTCGAACCGGAAACCCTGCGGCAACTCGTCGAGCGCACGCTCGGGCACTACCACGCGCGTGCCGAAGCCTTCTGGGAAGGTACTCGCCACCACGACGTGGAGCAGAACATCGAGGCGCTGCTGCGCCATATCCAGGCCCCGCAACCATTCACGATTCTCGATCTCGGCTGCGGTCCCGGCCGCGACCTGCAGGCGTTCGTGCTGCGCGGCCACCGGGCCATCGGTCTCGAAGGGGCGCCGGCGCTGGCCGAGATGGCACGCACCCACAGCGCCTGCGAGGTCTGGCAACAGGATTTCCTCAGTCTCGATCTGCCCACTGCGCATTTCGATGGCGTCTTTGCCAACGCTTCGCTATTCCACGTGCCGCGCCAGGAGTTGCCGCGCGTATTGCGCGATTTGTATGCGACGCTGAAGCCCGGCGGCGTCCTGTTCAGTTCGAATCCGCGCGGCAATAACGAAGAGAGCGTCAACGGCGAACGCTATGGCGCCTATTACGATCTCGCGGCCTGGCGGGAGTATCTGGCCGCGGCTGGTTTTGCCGAACTCGAACACTACTACCGCCCGCCGGGATTGCCATTCGAACAGCAGCCATGGCTGGCAAGCGTGTGGCGGAAAGCAGCTTGTCCTTGAGTCGTCGCCGCCATGGATGGCAAGAAGGAAGCAAGGGAAAGGGTGGCGAAAGCGGCAGCGATCAGGACGGACAGTAGTTTGCTCATGTAAACTCCTTGAGAATAGTTGGAAAACGTGACGACCAAATTCTGGCGCGCACGAAACGTATTGAGCGCCCATGGTCTTGGCAAGTTGACAAATCCTCTGCGAATCAATTTCGTACTGCTATTTCTGGCGTTGTCGGCCACTGCCCTGGCGGTGGATGCTGCACCGCGAAAGCCGCTTGACGACACCGAAGTGCTGGAGCGTTTGCCCTCCCGTGCCGGCGATACAAGTTCGCGCGAACTGGCTGCAATGCGCGCCGCGATGACGTCCGCTGCCGGCAATCCCGGCCCCGCGGCCGAACTGGCCCAACGCTATTTCGATTTGGCCATGGCGCGCGGAGATCCACGTTACGTGGGCTATGCCGAGGCAGTGGTCGCTCGCTTTCCCGATCCGCTGCCGGCTTCATTGCGCCTGACGCGCGGCCTGCTGCGGCAGTATCGGCACGACTTCGACGGCGCCCTGGCGGACTTTGCCGCAGCCTTGGAACTTGATCCGGATCTTGCCGCCGCCCATGCCTGGCGCGGTGCGATCTATCTGGTTCAGGCAAATTATGCGGCGGCGCAGGGTGAGTGCGATGCGCTGCGGCGCCTTGGCCGCAGTACCCTGCTCGGCGCCTGTCTCGGGCTGGTGCAGGCCTATGGTGGCCAACTCGAGGCCGCTTACCGGACTTTGCTGCAGGCACTGGCGGCCACTCGCGACCCCGACAGCCGGCTCTGGCTGCTGACCCGCTTGGGTGAAGTCGCGGCGTGGCGCGGACAAGCGGATCAGGCCGAACGCCATTACCGAGAGGCCTTGGGCATCGGTCGCGACGACGGCTACTTGCTCGCCGCCTGGGGCGACTTCCTGCTCGATAACGGACGGCCGGCCGATGTTCTCAAACAACTGGCCGGCTGGGAGGTGTCCGACGGCCTGCTGTTGCGTCTGGCCGAAGCCGAGGTGGCGTTGAAACTGCCGGGCGCGGCGCGGCTGGCCAGGATGCTGGACGATCGTTTTGCCGCGGCAATGCAGCGCGGCGACACCACGCACCGGGCCGAGGAGGCGCGCTACCAGTTGCGCCTGCGCGGTGAGGCAAAGCAAGCCCTGCGCCTCGCGGCAGAGAACTACCGGGTGCAGCGCGAACCGCGCGATGCGCGCATCCTGCTCGAGGCGGCGATCGCTGCCGGCGATGTCGCCGCCGCCCAGGTCGCACGCGACTGGCTGGCCGGCAGCGGCTTCGAGGATGCGCGCTTGCGTCGGCTGGGTCAGGAGTCGGCGCTGGTCACACGCCGCGAAGCAAGTCCTGCCGGGCTTGGGCGATGAAGTTGCGCCGCTGGCTTATTTCCCTGCTTCTGATCCTGTCGCTGCCGGTTCTGGCGCACAAGGCCAGCGACAGCTATCTGGTGCTCGACATCAAGGGTAGGGAGGTGTCGGGGCAGTGGGACATCGCCCTGCGCGACATCGATTTCGCGCTGGGTCTGGACCTTGACGGCAACGGCGAGATCACCTGGGGCGAATTGCGCGCGCGCCATGCCGACATCGCGGCCTGGGCCCTGGCCAGCCTTTCCGTCCAGCGCGGCGGGGGCTGCAAACTGCAGGTTGCCGAGCACCTGGTCGACGCTCACACCGACGGCGCCTATGCGGTGCTGCGCCTGGCCGGCGAGTGTCCGGCCGCGAGCGGCGATCTGCAACTCGACTATCGCCTGCTGTTCGATCTCGATGCCTTGCATCGCGGCCTCTTGCGCCTCAGCCTCGACGGCACGACGCAGACCGCCGTGCTCTCGCCGCAGCGCGCCGAGCAGAAGTTCGCGGCGGGCGAGACATCGCGCCTGGCGGCATTCGGCCAGTATCTGGTGGAAGGCATATGGCATATCTGGATCGGCTTCGACCACATCCTGTTCCTGCTCTCCCTGCTGCTGCCGGCGGTGCTGGTGCATGAGGCGAAGCGCTGGCGCGGCGTTGCCAATTTCCGCCAGGCACTGGTCGAGGTACTCTGGGTGGTCACCGCCTTCACCGTGGCGCACTCGATCACGCTGTCGCTGGCGGCTCTGGGCCTGATCTCGCTGCCCTCGCGGCTGGTGGAATCGGCGATTGCGGCATCGGTGGTGCTGGCCGCCGCCAACAACCTCAAGCCGCTGGTCGAGCACCGGCGCTGGATGGTGGCCTTCGGTTTCGGCCTGATCCACGGCTTCGGTTTTGCCAGCGTGCTGGCGGAACTGGGCTTGCCGCAGGAGACCCTGGTGCTCTCCCTGCTCGGCTTCAATGTCGGCGTCGAGATCGGCCAACTGGCCATCGTTGCCGTATTCCTGCCTGTGGCCTACGCGCTGCGCGCGACCCCCTTCTATCGCCGCGTGGTATTTGTCGGCGGCTCGCTGGCAACGCTGACGATCGCGCTGATCTGGTTCGCGGAGCGCGCGTTCGATCTCAAGCTGATCAGCGCCTGAACCGGTCCCGCCAACGCGGTCCCCTGCTTTCCAATGCCCTGCGCCTGTCGCGTCAGTCGCGCGCCGCAAGCGCTCAGCGGCTTACTTGAGTTTGCTGCAAGGCTGCGTAAAGATAATGTCGATCAGTTCCGAGTTGAGATGCTTGCTTTCAAGTGAGCAGCGGTCGCCGCTGATGGTGACTCCGGTCACCATGAAACTGTCAGCAAACGTGCCTCCGGCGGTTTGATACTGGATCGAAATGACATCCCCCTGGCTCACCGTCGCCGGCAGGCGGGTTGATAAGTTTCGGCTGTCCGGGTTGATCGTGAGGTCAGACTGTCTTCTGAGCTCGCCGGTGCCGCTGGTCTGGACCATCTCAGCCGACTGCTGAGCACTCGCCGTTGTGGTCAGCGTGACCAGGATCGTGAAAATACCGAATGATTTCTTCATGAGCAATCCTCGCTTTCTGCGTATGAGTTTAGACCATGCAGAATCTTGCGCCAAGCAGGATCGACGTGATCACGGATCTGCCCGACGCAGATCGTGCTCGGCCCACAAGGCCCGGGCGAAAGCCTTCCATGCCGGGCCGCCATGGGTATCAATATCTTGGTCGGCGCTTTCCTTCATGACCTTCAGCATCAGTTGCGCCAGGCCGAAGAGTTCCAGTCGCGCCCGATCCAGTGGCTCGTCCGGATCGCAATCGATCGCACCAAGCCTGCAGTCAAGCCCCTGGCGCGCAAGTTCTCGTACTTGCACGGCATCGTCCCAGTCGATGCCGAGGATCACGCCCTTGGTCTCGATTTCGTGCTCTATCTGCTGGGCTTCGCGGGAATAGTTCTCGAATCCGGTCATGGCGCGGCCTTTCTTGTGGACTTTGCCGCCCTGGGCTTGGTGGGTGCCATGGCTGCCGTGGGTACCGGCCGCTTCGCCAGATAGCGCGCCAGATAGCGGCCGGTGTAGCTGCCCTTGACCCGCGCCACGTCTTCCGGCGTGCCCGTGGCGATGATGCGGCCGCCGCCGTCGCCGCCTTCCGGGCCGAGGTCGACCACCCAGTCGGCGGTCTTGATCACGTCGAGGTTGTGCTCGATCACCACCACGGTGTTGCCGTGGTCGCGCAGGCGATGCAGCACCGAAAGCAGCATTTCGATGTCCTGGAAATGCAGGCCGGTGGTCGGTTCGTCGAGAATGTAGAGCGTGCGGCCGGTGTCGCGCTTGGAGAGTTCCAGTGCCAGCTTGACGCGCTGCGCCTCGCCGCCGGAGAGCGTGGTGGCCGATTGCCCGAGCTGGATGTAGGAGAGGCCGACATCGACCAGAGTCTGCAGCTTGCGAGCGACCACCGGCACCGGATCGAAGAATTCGCGCGCTTGCTCGACCGTCATCTGCAGCACTTCGTGGATGGTCTTACCCTTGTAGCGGACTTCCAGCGTTTCGCGGTTGTAGCGCTTGCCGTGGCAGACGTCGCAGGGCACGAAGATGTCGGGCAGGAAATGCAT
>JANMTA010000088.1:0-10341 GCA_031389965.1 Betaproteobacteria bacterium | reverse complement strand
TAAGTACCAAATCGTCATTCCGGCGAACGCCGGAATCCAGAAGAATCATGGCACTGGACACCGGCGTTCGCCGGTGTGACGGCTTATTCAGCGCTTCCCTAAAAGATGCACGGCGCTGGCTAAGTCAGTAAGGTTGGTATTTCGCGGAACGTGACCGCTGATTTCGCGTCATCGTGACCGATGGCGGGATGCTGCATGGATAACCTGGCATTTGCCATGTGGTCCTCGGAAAATTTACCGAGGGTGCCGGGGTTATCCCGCGTGCTACGCAGCTACTGCTGACTGTCCAGTTTGCCCTGGAATCAGTGTCCGGATTGCCGTGGAATCGCTGTCCGGATTCGCGTGGAATACGCAATCATGATTCCGGTCTGCTGATTGACCGGTTGCGCGCGATCGACAATCGGCGCTGGTCGACGGGACCATTGGCCCGCTTGCCCGTTGCCAGCATGGACGAGGTCTATCGCGCCATTGCCGAAGTGCTGGAAATTGCGGATTAGCTGTCTGGCAGCGGACTTCAATCCGCCATGGCCGGCTGAAGCCGGCCCCACGAAAATCAGCGTTGTTGGAGTTTTGACTTCAATGGTATGAAGTTATACCATAATGCCAGTATTACTCCATTACCATACAGAGGAGCATATGCATGACTTCCATATCTCGTCTCACGTCAAAATATCAGGCGACCATTCCACTGGCGGTGCGCGCCGCGCTTGGTATCAAGCAGGGGGATGCCGTTGCCTTCGAGCTTGCAGACGGCGTGGTTCGGCTCACCCGTGCCACACCGCGCGACATCGCGTTTGCGCAGGCCGTCGAAGGCACTTTGTCCGAATGGCATTCGGCGGCGGACGACGAGGCTTACCGTGAGCTATGAACGCTTCGACCTGGTGGTGGTGCCTTTCCCGTTTACCGATTCGGCGGCGAGCAAAAGGCGGCCTGCGCTGGTAATCTCGAACGGAGGGATTTTCAATCTGCCGGCCGGACACAGCGTCCTGGCCATGATCACCAGCGCCGGCAATGCCGGCTGGCCCCTCGATGTGGCGATCTCCGCCACCCATGCCGCCGGTCTCGCGGCCGCTTCGCTGGTGCGGATGAAACTATTCACACTCGATAATCGCTACATCCTGCGGCGCCTGGGGCGGCTCGCCGCCGGCGACCGCAAGGCGGTGGCGGCGGCGCTGAAACAGTTGCTGGCGTAGTCGCGGCGGAGGTCTGGCGCATTGCAAGGGCGGACCGCAGGGCGGGCTTCAGCCCGCCAAAACACAACGCCAGGCAAAAAGGCCGGCTGAAGCCGGCCCCACGAAAACCGGCCCCACGAAAATCGGCGGCGCGTCAGGTCAGGGTGACGCGGGCGAATTTGCGCTTGCCGACCTGCAATACCACGCAATCCCCGGCGCTCAGCGCCGTGTCGCGAGCGCCGACTTTCTCGCCGTTCACGCGCACGCCGCCGCCATCGATCATGCGCAGCGCTTCGGAGGTGCTCGGCGTCAGGCCCGCGGCCTTCAGCACCTGGGCCAGCGAGCCGGCCGGGACGCTGATTTCGGGCATGTCGTCGGGCAGTACGCCACGCTGGAAGCGGGCTTCGAATTCGGCCAGCGCGGCTTCGGCGTCCTTCTGCGAGTGGAAGCGGGCGACGATCTCCTGCCCCAGCAGCACCTTGACGTCGCGCGGATTGCGGCCGTCGGCCACTTCGCGCTTGAAACGCGCAATCTCATCATTGCCGCGAAACGACAGCAGTTCGTAGTAGCGCCACATCAGTTCGTCCGACACCGACATCAGCTTGCCGAAGATTTCGGTGGGCGACTCGGCGATGCCGATGTAGTTGCCGAGCGACTTCGACATCTTGTTCACGCCATCCAGCCCCTCCAGCAGGGGCATCATCAACACGCACTGCGGCGCCTGGCCGTAGTGCTTCTGCAGTTCGCGCCCCATCAGCAGGTTGAACTTCTGGTCGGTGCCGCCCAGTTCGACATCGGCCTTCATGGCCACCGAATCGTAGCCCTGACAAAGCGGGTAGAGGAATTCATGGATGGCGATGGGCTGGCCGCCCGTGTAGCGCCTGGAAAAATCGTCGCGTTCGAGCATGCGCGCCACGGTGTGGCGGGCGGCCAGCTTGATCATGCCGGCGGCGCCGAGCGGTTCGAACCAGGTCGAGTTGAAGCAGACTTCGGTCTTCTGCGGATCGAGGATCTTGAACACCTGTTCGCGGTAGGTGTCGGCGTTCTCCATGATCTGCTCGCGGGACAAGGGCGGCCGGGTCGCATTCTTGCCGCTGGGGTCGCCGATCATGCCGGTGAAGTCGCCGATCAGGAACATCACGTGATGGCCGAGATCCTGAAAATGTCGCAGCTTGTTGATCAGCACGGTATGCCCGAGATGCAGGTCCGGCGCGGTCGGGTCGAAGCCGGCCTTGACGCGCAGGGGGCGGCCGGACTTCAGCTTTTCGACGAGTTCGGCCTCGATCAGCAGTTCGTCGGCGCCGCGCTTGATCAGCGCCAGTTGGGAGTCGATATCGACCATGGTGACGTAACCCGGTTTGACGGAGGGGGAATATTTGCTACACTCGCCCGACTCTTCAGCCGGCCGACCCATCCAATTGCACAAAAGCGAAATTTTAGCGCAACTCCTTCGCCACCGAAGCGAACGCCCGGGGCATTTCTGGGCCAGTGCCGGCGTGGTGGGCGTGTCGCTCTTCAGCATGGTCGCGGCCCTTGGCACCGTCAACGACGCCCGCCTGACGGATATCCCGCGGCAGCAGGTGGTCGAACGCCTGGCTCTGCCCGCGCTTGCCGCAGCCGCAGACAGCGAGCAGAGCTTTCTGCACGAAGAACGGGTGCAGCGCGGCGACACGGTGATGGCGCTGCTGCAGCGCCTTGGCGTCGATGATCCGGCCGCCGTCGGCTTTCTGAAAGGCAACGCCACGACGCAAAGCCTGTTTCGCCAGCTCAGCCCGGGCAAAAACCTGACGGCGCTGACCGGGCCTCAAGGCGAACTGCAGACCTTGATTTTTCCGCTCAATGGCGGCAAGGATCAGGCTCTGGTGGTCGAACGCAAGGCCGCAGACGAGGGCGAACGGTTTTCCGCCGTGGAGCAGGCCCTGCCTCTCGAAACCCAGATACTCATGAAAACCGCCGAGATTCGCTCTTCCCTGTTCGGCGCATCGGACGCGGCCGGGATACCGGACGCGGTGGCGACGCAACTGGCCGACATTTTCGGCGGCGACATCGATTTTCATCGCGATTTGCGCCGCGGCGACCGCTTTGCCGTCATCTATGAGTCCATCAACCATCTCGGCCGCCCGGTGCGCAGCGGGCGCATCCTCGCCGCCGAGTTCGTCAATGACGGCAAGGCCTACCGTGCCGCATGGTTCGCCGATCCCGCCGGCGACGAAAACGGCGGCGGCTATTACACGGCGGACGGCAAGAACATCCGCAAGGCCTTCCTGCGCTCGCCGCTGGAGTTCTCGCGCATCACTTCCGGCTTCAGCTCGGCGCGCTTCCATCCCGTCCTGCAGAAATGGCGGGCGCACAAGGGCGTCGATTACGGCGCGCCGACCGGCACCCGGGTCAAGGCCACCGGCAACGGCGTAGTCGAGTTTGTCGGCGTGCAGGGCGGCTACGGCAAGGTCGTCATCCTGCGCCATCAAAGCCGCTACACGACGCTCTACGGCCACCTTTCGGGCTTCGCAGCGGGGCTGCGCCGCGGCAGCCGCGTCGGCCAGGGCGACGTGATCGGCTTCGTCGGCGCCACCGGGCTGGCCAGCGGCCCTCACCTGCATTACGAGTTTCGCGTGGCCGACGTGCATCAGAATCCTCTGGCAATGGCCCTGCCCAGCGCACCGCCCCTGGCTCCCCAGCAACTCGGGCTGTTCCGGGCAAACACCGGGGCCCATCTCGCCCGTCTCGACCTGATTCGCGGATTCAACCTCGCCCAGGGCGATTGAAATGGGATCTGCGGGGCCGCTGGTCGCAGGGCTGATGTCCGGCACCAGCCTGGACGGCGTCGATGCGGTGCTGGTCGACTTTTCGGAAAACTCCCCGCGCACACTGGCCACGTTCTGGCTGCCCTATCCGGCGGAAATCCGCCGCCAGGCACTGCAACTGCAGAACGCGCAAGCCGACGAAATCCGCTCTGCCGCGCTGCTGGCCAACGAACTGGCGCGCTGTTACGCGGAAGCCGTGCGCCAGGTGCTCGCCGGCGCGGGCGTCGATGCGGCGCAGGTCGCGGCCATCGGCTGCCACGGCCAGACCATCCGCCATCAGCCGGCGGCCGGCTATAGCATTCAGCTGAACAACCCGGCCTTGCTGGCCGAACTCACAGGGATTGCGGTCGTCGCCGATTTCCGCAGCCGCGACATTGCCGCGGGGGGCCAGGGGGCGCCGCTGGTGCCGGCCTTTCATGCCGCCGTATTCGGCGATCCGCAGCAGCATCGGGTGATCCTCAACCTGGGCGGCATCGCCAACCTGACCGACCTCAATCCGCTGTTGCCGGTACGGGGTTTCGACTGCGGGCCGGGCAATCTGCTGATGGATGCCTGGATCGAACGCCACCGCGGGCAGCGCTACGACGAAGGCGGGCACTGGGCGGCTGAGGGACAGGTGCTGCCGGAACTGCTGCAGCGTCTGCTGGCCGACCCCTTCTTTGCCGCCAGCCCGCCGAAAAGCTGCGGACGCGACGAATTCAACAGCGACTGGCTGGAACGCCAACTTGCAGGCAGCGAACGGCCCGAGGACGTGCAGGCGACATTGCTCGAATTGACGGCCGTGTCGGCATCCGCGGCCGTTAGCCGCTGGTGTGGCAGCCCAAAGGAGCTTTTTGTCTGCGGTGGCGGCACGCGCAATCAGGCGCTGATGGCCCGCCTGCAACAACACCTGCCGGATTGCCGTGTCGCCGGCACCGACTTTCTGGGCCAGCCAGCCGACTGGGTCGAGGCCGTGGCCTTTGCCTGGCTGGCGTGGCGCAGCTTGCGCGGCGAACCGGGAAACCTTGCCGAAGTCACCGGCGCCCGCGGTCCGCGGATTCTCGGCGCGATCTATCCGCGCTAAGAACCATGACCGCAGGAGCCACCACTAATGAAACCCGTCACACCGGCGAAAGCCGGTGTCCAGTTCGGCGGCCGACTGGATTCCGGCTTGCGCCGGAATGACGGACAAAAAAGGGCACGGGGCTTTTCGCCCCGTGCCCTGCATCCATTCAGTGAGAGCGGATCAGGCCGAGAACGACGAGCCGCAACCGCAAGTGGATTGGGCATTCGGGTTCTTGATGACGAACTGCGAACCTTCCAAGCCTTCCGAGTAATCGATTTCGGCACCGACCAGGTACTGGTAGCTCATCGGATCGATCAACAGCGATACGCCGTTCTTTTCCATCACGGTGTCGTCTTCGTTGGTCACTTCATCGAAAGTGAAGCCGTACTGGAAACCGGAGCAGCCGCCACCGGTGACGAACACCCGCAACTTGAGCTCGGGATTGCCTTCTTCGGCAATGAGTTCCTTGACCTTGCTCGCCGCGTTATCGGTGAAGTTCAGCGGTGCCGGCATTTCGGTGGGTGCGTTCATGGAGTTCTCCTGGGGGAATTCTGTAATGGTGTACTAAATAAGTCCAGTAATTATGATTGCAATAGCGCAAAAGGTCAATTGCTGGCTGCCAGTTTCAATTCCACGGCCTTCGCCGTCGTGCCCTGATGCACCAGACGGCCCTGAACCACGGCCCCGAGATGCATTTCGATGGAGCTGTACTCGACATCACCCGTGACCCGGGCGCGGGTCTGAAGTTCCAGGAAGTCGCTCGAATGCACTGATCCGATCACGGTGCCATTGATGACCAGGTGGGAAACCGTGATATCGCCCTCGATCCGGGCGTTCTCGCTGATGACCAGCGTCGCTGGCTGGCCTTCGGCGCCGCATACATTGCCTTTGACCTCACCGTCGACGCGCAGGCCGCCGGTAAACGTCACGTCGCCGGTCACTGACGTGCCGACGCCGATCAAACTGTCGATGCGCCCCTGGGGCTTGCTGGCTTTTTTGCCGAACATGATTGGAATCTCCTTTGCTGCGATTTGCTTTGACGCCGCAGTGCTCACGCAGTGCTCACTCAGTGCTCAAGTGCCACGCTCTGACTGGCCTTGACGACGCCATCCTGGATCAATCGTGCCTCGACACGCAGAACCCGAGCCTCGGCGGCCACCTTGAACGTGCCTTCCAGACGCCGGAAGTAGCGGAAATTGACCTGATACTGGCCGGCGGCGGGATCCCCGACGGCGGGAAACTCCATCATAACAGTCTCCTTGCCTTGCTGCACGGTGGCGACCAGCTGAATCATGCCGTTGAATTCCTTGTCTTTTTTGTCACCAGTCTGGGCCAAAAGAAGGCGATAGCGGTATTGTCCGCCGCCGCCGGGAACAATCTGCAGCCGGCTGATCGCCAGGCCGGCATTGCCAACCTGGCCGCCCGCCAGGCTTTCAAATGTCGCCAGATCCGCCTTGATGCGGATGTTTTCTTCTTCCAGGGCCTTGATCTGCTCGGTCAGTCGTTCCTGCGAGGTGCTCTCGATGCGCAAGCGGCTTTCGCTGGAATTCGCCACCTTGCGCGCACCCTCCAGTTCGGCCTCCAGTTTGGCAAGGCGCTCGCGCATGTCGGCGATTTCGTGTTCGCTCGCACCCTGGTGAAAGCCGGCAAAGCGCTGCCCGGCGTCATAGATCCAGCCGGCCAGCGCCAGCGACGCACCTGAAAGAACCACGATGGACAGCACTCGCCAGTACCACGGCAGATGCGTGCGGATGGCAACGCGGGGCGCCGAAATGCCAAAGCGGCCGCGTAGCCGCCGCAGCGTCAGGGCAAGACGGGAACTTGCGAAAGACCCGAACATTCGTCCAGACCAAACATGAGGTTCATGTTCTGCACCGCCTGCCCGGCCGCGCCCTTGACCAGGTTGTCGATCACCGACAGGACCACCAGCGTGTCGCCTCCCTGCGGGCGATGCACGGCTATCCGGCAGGTATTCGCGGCGCGCACCGAACGCGTCTCGGGATGCGATTGCGGCGGCAGCACGTCCACGAAGGGTTCATTGGCGTAGCGCTGCTCGAACAAGGCCTGAAAATCCTCCTCGCGCGTGATGCGGGCGTAGAGCGTGGCATGGATGCCGCGAATCATCGGCGTCAGGTGCGGGACGAAGGTCAGGCCGACGTCCTTTCCTGCCGCACGCGCCAAGCCTTGCCTGATTTCCGGCAGGTGGCGATGGCCCGGCACTCCGTAGGCCTTGAAATTGTCCGAGGCCTCGGAAAACAGGATGCCAATTTCCGCCTTGCGGCCGGCGCCGGACACGCCCGACTTGGCATCCGCAATGAGGTGATCGAGGTCGATGCAGCCCGCCTCCACCAGCGGCAGGAAACCCAGCTGCGTCGCCGTCG
Source organism: Betaproteobacteria bacterium (assembly GCA_031389965.1). Classification (GTDB taxonomy): domain Bacteria; phylum Pseudomonadota; class Gammaproteobacteria; order Burkholderiales; family Rhodocyclaceae; genus Sulfuritalea. The sequence continues at coordinate 2,939 of JANMTA010000088.1, read as the reverse complement.
GATAACAACCGGGATTGGCAACCAGGCGGGCGCTGCGGATCTGCTCGCGATTCACCTCGGGCAGGCCATACACCGCCTCGGCGACCAGTGCCGGGCTGGCGTGGCTCATGCCGTACCACTGTTCCCACAGCGCCACGTCCTTGATGCGGAAATCAGCCGCCAGGTCGATGACTTTCACCCCGGCATCGAGCAGGCTGGCCGCCTGCTGCATGGCGATGCCGTTGGGGGTGGCGAAGAACACCACGTCGCACTGGTCCAGCGGCGCATCCTTGGGGTCGCTGAAGCTCAGGCCGACAAAACCGCGCAGGTTGGGAAACATGTCGGCGACCGCCTTTCCGGCATCGCCGCGCGAGGTGATGGCCGTCAGCTCGACGCCGGAATGCCCGGCGAGCAGGCGCAACAGTTCCACCCCGGTGTAGCCCGTGCCGCCGACGATACCTGCCTTGATCATGCCAAGCCCCTTGCTGCGAGTGGTTGATGGTAACCCGTAAAGACGCAAAAGCCGCCCGAAGGCGGCTATTGCACGACAGCGATACGGCCGCTGCAGCTTAGCGCTTCGAGAACTGCTTGCGCCGGCGCGCCTTGCGGAAACCCACCTTCTTGCGCTCGACCTCGCGTGCGTCGCGGGTGACGAAACCGGCGGTGGACAGGGCAGGTTTCAGGGTCGCATCGTATTCGATCAGGGCACGGGTGATGCCGTGACGCACTGCACCCGCCTGGCCGGATTCGCCGCCGCCTTCGACATTCACCAGAATATCAAAGGTCCCGGTGTGCTCGGTCAGTACCAGCGGCTGACGCACCACCATGCGGCCGGTTTCGCGCGAGAAAAACTCGTCGACCGGCTTGTCGTTGACCACGAACTTGCCGCTGCCGCTGCGCATGAACACGCGGGCAATGGCGGTCTTGCGGCGACCGGTTCCATAATATTGGGTGACTGCCATTAGAAACTCCTTGGATTTCCAGCGCTCAGATGTCGAGTGACTTGGGCTGCTGGGCGGTGTGCGGGTGGGCAGCACCGGCGTAGCACTTCATCTTCTTCAACATCGCATAGCCCAGCGGGCCCTTGGGCAGCATGCCCTTGACGGCCTTTTCCAGGATACGGCCCGGGAAACGCTGCTGCAGCTTGATGAAGTTGGTTTCGTTGATGCCACCGGGGTAGCCCGTGTGGCGATAGTATTTCTTGTCTTCGGCCTTGTTGCCGGTGACACGCAGCTTTTCGACGTTGACCACGACGATGTAATCGCCGGTATCGACGTGCGGCGTGTAGATGGCCTTGTGCTTGCCGCGCAGACGATGCGCAATCGCGGCAGCCAGACGGCCGAGCACCTTGTCCGTGGCATCGACGACAACCCAGTCGTGCTGGACCTCATGCGGCTTGGCGGAAAATGTTTTCATCTGGTATTCCTTGCGTGCTTCGATAACCCGGGCGGCGCAGCGAGGGATGAAATCCGCCCATGCGCTTCTCGGAAAGCCGAGCATTCTAACCAATCGTCGAAGTGCCTGTCAATCGGGATTTATCGTGGCTCGGAGCGCTCACGCTTCCTGCATCATGCGCCAGTACTGATACTTCATCATTCCGGCGGCGCCCGCCACGATCGATATCAGCGCCAGCACCGACCCCAGGGCCAGCGTCGAGACGCCGGTAATGCCCTGACCGATGGTGCAACCCATGGACAGGACGCCGCCAATGCCCATCAGCACGGCGCCGACCGCGTGATTGAGGAAGTCGCCCGCATTGACGAACCACTCGATGCGGAAACTGCGGGAAATCAGCGCGTAGAGCAGGGAACCGACGATCACCCCGGCCAGCGCCATGATGCCGAAGTTGATCAGCGAGGTATCCGCGGGATTCATCACGTAGCGGGCCAGGTCGCCCATCGGGCTCATGAAGGTGAAGGACTGTGTTTCCACCCGCAGCGGCTTGACGTCGGCAAAGTCGGCGAACTCTTTCCAGGCCACACCCATCGAGCCGCCGGTGACATACCAGCCAACGATGACGGCCAGGCCGATCACCACGCCGCCCAGGATGTGGTCGAAACTGCCGCGAAAGTCGCGCGAGGAGAAAGCAAAGGCCAGCAGCGCCACGACCAGACCCGCGCCGAACGCCGTATTGCCCAGCCCGGTCAAGTCCCCCAGGGCCTGGCTGGCCTTGCCGGCAGCCGCCAGGTTGATGGTGGTGGCCGACATCATGCTGCCGAATACGGTGTCGTAGAAGTTGGTCCATAGCATCGCGTAGGCGCAGGCCGACGCAATCGCCAGAACCACGACGGACTTCAGATTGCCGCCGCCGATGCGCACCAGGGTCTTGTTGCCGCAACCCGACGCCAGGGTCATGCCGATGCCGAACATCAGCCCGCCCAGCACATGGCGCAGCCAGGCCAGATTGGGAGTCCGGTAGGGAGGGAAGGTGCCGGTGCCGATGACCGCCTTGCCCGAGGCTTCGAGTGCCACGACGCCCAGCGTAGCCACCGCAATGGCCAGCATCCAGGCCCGCAGCCGACCCGTATCGCCCATATTCACCCAGTCCGACACGGCGCCCATGGTGCAGAAATTGGTCTTGTTGGCCACTGCACCCATGACGATGCCGGTGACAAACACGATGGCCAGTATCTGCAGATGAATAGTGAATTCCATGAATCGTCCCCTCGCCCGGGTCACTGGAGAATCGGTGACCTCTTTGTAAAGCAGGGCATTCTAGATTTATCGGACGGAGCGCGGAATCAGTCTTCTTTGGCTGCAAATAATGGCAATCAATTGCCGCCGGCGTAGCGTGTCGGATCCGCCAGACCAGCTGCAGCGAAGCCTTCGCTGCGCAAGCGGCAGGAATCGCATACCCCGCAGGCAAGGCCTTGTGCATCGGCCTGATAGCACGACACCGTCAGTCCGTAATCGACGCCCAGGCGCCCGCCCAGGGCGATGATCTGCGCCTTGCTCATCTC
>JANMTA010000557.1:0-2964 GCA_031389965.1 Betaproteobacteria bacterium | reverse complement strand
TCGTTGGACACGGCCTTGACGATGTCCTGGGCGTCGTCGAACATGCCGCGCACGGCAATGTTGAAGATGTTCGCATCCTGCAGGGAATACATCTGCGCGCGCTGGAAGGAGCTCATCTTGCCTTCCGGCGAGAGCATGAAGACGCGAACATTGTGCTTGCCGCGCATCGCGTATTCCGCCGCCGAACCGGTATCGCCCGAGGTCGCGCCGAGGATGTTGATGGTTTCATTGCGCCGCTCGAGCACGTATTCAAACAGGTTGCCCAGCAACTGCATGGCCATGTCCTTGAAGGCCAGGGTCGGCCCGTTGGACAGTTCCAGCAAATGGAAACCGGGCTCCAGCGTGGTCAGCGGCACGATGTCGGCCGCATTGCGGTCGGGACGGCACCAGCGATAGGTCTGCGCCGTATAGGTCTGGTCGCAGATGGCCTTGAGATCGGCCGCCGGGATGTCGGTGATGAACAGGCTCAGGATGCGGAAGGCCAGGTCGGCGTAGGACAGCTCGCGCCATTCGTCGAGTCGGTCAGCCACCTGCGGATAGCTTTCCGGCAGGTAGAGCCCGCCGTCCGGCGCCAGGCCGCCGAGCAGGATGTCGCAGAAGGACTCGGCGGGCGACTGGCCGCGGGTGGAGATGTATTTCATGTCGGTGGGGAAAAATAGGGGAACAGGATTGTCGTTGATGGACTGGAGGTCATTCGGGACAAGCAAAAGTCGGCGCTGGTGGGACGGCGATGCTTTTCACACCTCAATCCAAAATACGCCACACACCGTTGCGACGAATTTCCTTGTGCATGGTATCGGGCGCGATGTCGGCCCCGTTGGGCCAGGTCACAGCCCCGCAATCGAGATAGGCTTGGGCGAAGAAAGCAGGGTCGCGCAGCGCCTCGAAGACCCCCGTATCCGGCCCATGCACCAGCGCGGAAAGATCGACGATGCCGGTCAATCCGTCGTTGAATGTCACCGCAAGTTGCCATTCCGGAAGCGCGCTGAGTGCGTTCAACCGCCATGGCGCAGCGGGGATCACTCCAGCGGCTTGATGGGTTTCGGTAGTTGCTTGGCTTGACATAGGTTCCAATCCTCCATTAATTCGGCCCTGTGCTCATTGGCCCATTCCAGCACCATGACCAACGCACGGCGCGGTAGCTTTCCCTCGATAAGCTCCAGCGTCTGGATGTCAATCTACGCTTCATGCTCGGCGTAGAGAGCGTGAAAATGCGGCGGGTTGTGCTCGCTGCGGATGTACATGTGAATGACTATTCCGAAAAACTGGCTGATAGTGGGCTTGGTTCAACTCCAGTGAAATATGCGGTACGTCCCTTCTTGTTCCTTTATTCAAAACCGTCTCGCCAGCGCCGACTTTGCTGGAATTCGAGCCTGGCCCCTTTGGCTCACAGAAGCTCCAATAGCATTGCCAGATTGTGGGTGCGTGGACACTCGACACCCTGCCGCGCCAGCACGGCCTTCAACGCTTTCTCTATCGCCTGCTGCGCGTGAAAGCCCAAGATCCAGTCGGGAGCGGCGATATCCACAACCAATGCTTTCAACACATAGCCGTCGTCGCGCGCCTTGCCGAGCAAGGCATGGGCGAAATCAACGGGCGAGTTCATATTCCCGACCATCCCGCTTTGCCCGCCACGCAAGCGTATTGGGAATCTCGCTTTGGCGCTCGTATTGCTCGCGGCTGATTACCACCACATCGGCAGGTATCAGATGGCGTCCCAGCAGATTTGACAAACGCACCATCTCATCCGCCCGGCTGCTGACCTCCGGCTCGATTACCAGCAAGTCGAGATCACTGCCACTATCCGCGTCGCCCCTCGCCTGCGACCCGAACACGATCACCCGTGTGCCTGTCGGTAGCGCGGGCATCAGGTGCAACAAGGTCGAATCGATCAATGTACTAGTGCCGGCCATGATGAAGATTATCCCAGCTCCTCCATGCGCAGCCGGATCACCTTCTTCTTCACCACCGGCAGCGCCTCGATTTTCACGATGACGGCATCGACGTTCTTCTCGCGCGTGACGTGGACCTGATCGGAGAAGAAGGACAACATCCCTTTATGACAAAGCCAAGGGCCTCGGTGCGGGAGAACCATGCAGCATGCCTTCGACGCTGATGTCCTCATCGACCTCCGGCCAATGGACGGCGACACCATCGCCTAGCAACTCCCAATGTGAACGCTGACTCGGCGTGGCATCGGACAATCGCCATGACCAGGCAAGCGGCACGCTGACGGTTCGACCATCGACAAGGAAAGCGGTGATTTCAGAGTCGGTAACGCGCAGGTCGGCGATGCGCGGTTCAACGAGAGTAGCCGCAATGTTCATCCCATGCCTCCAATATCCGGCTGCTATGCTCTTGCAGCAATTGACGAATCGTATTCAGTTCCACTGGTGAAAAGCCGTGATTGCTTGCCAGCGCGACAGACTCCATCCAATACTTGCATACCTTGCGCTCTCGTTGCACATGAACGTGCGTCGGTTCATGGCAGTCAAAACTGACAAAGAACAACCGGTAAGGCCCCGGGATTCCACGTAGCGTTGGCATGGATTGATCATAGGCGAAACGCAGACTGAAAACAAACCGCCCGCCAGCAAATCCCTGCTACCACTTGAAAAGTCGGTTCTGGCAACACGGCGTCACAAACAGCGCGATTGCCCAAATTCCTCAAGCGACGCTCGTCCATCAGCCCAGCTCCTCCATGCGCAGCCGGATCACCTTCTTCTTCACCACCGGCAGCGCCTCGATTTTCACGATCGCAGCATCCACATTTTTCTCGCGCGTGATGTGGGTCAGCATGATGATGTCGGTCTGGAATTCGCCTTCCGCCGGCTCGCGCTGGATCATGGCGGCGGTGGAAATCTGCTGGTCGGCCAGGATGCGCGTGATGTCGGCCAGCACGCCCGGCTTGTCCTCGACGCGCAGCCGCAGGTAGTAGCTGGTTTCGACCTCGGACATGGGCAG
>JANMTA010000535.1:0-5775 GCA_031389965.1 Betaproteobacteria bacterium | reverse complement strand
CACGTCTGGTGCGGCATGCTGCTCGCCAGCCTGGCCGCCGGCCGCTCGATGAAGTCCCATGTCTGGTTCCGCTTCTTCAACGAAGTTCCGGTGCTGGCGCTCATCGCCATCTGCATCCTGGTCGTGGTCAAGCCGTTCTAGAGCTTGTGGGGGTGCGACGAAAATCAAATCGAAACCATGGAGCTACAGACTTAGCCAAATAGCCGTGTGCTGCGCTTGGTGATAGAGTGCGGACGTCATTGCGCCGCCGCCGATCATGCAGCGTTACTTGTGAGGAGAACATTGTCATGACCATGAACTTCAAGCCCTACATTACCCGCGACCCGACCATTTGCGGGGGCGATGCGGTCGTCACCGGAACACGCGTCACGGTAAGGACCATTCTTGCCAGTCTCGCCGAAGGCATGAGCGACGAAGACATACTCACCGATTTTCCGACGCTCAATCAGGATGCCCTGCGTGCGGTGATTGCATTTGCCGCCGTTTCGGCCGAGGAAGACTTGCCTCTGCCTGCCGCACCTGCATTGGCGTGAGAATCAAGCTTGACGAAAACCTGCCGGCGCGACTGGTGGGCATTCTTTCTGCTAACGGACACGATGTGCATACCGTCCTCGACGAAAACCTTTCTGGCCGGCCCGATGCCGATATCTGGCAGGCGGCGTGTGCGGAGGGACGCTTCCTGATCACGCGAGACCTGGATTTTTCCGACACCCGTCGCTTCGCGCCTGGCACCCATGCCGGGCTGTTGCTCCTGCGCCTGCGTGAGCCGGGCGCCCAAGCGCTCGCTGCTGCGGTGGCCGCGGTCGCAGGAGAGCTCGATGACTGGCAGGGCTGCTTTGTGGTCGCGACAGAAAACAAGCTACGGGTAAAACGTCCGACAAAAACCAGTTGAAAAGCGGCTGAAGCACAAGCGTTGCGGGATCGACTTCCCGAAGATATCACCGTCGCGCCAGCGCCGACTTTCGGAAAAGCTCGATGTCGAAAAACCAATACGAACCCGACCCCTATAACCCGATGACGACCCCGCCGACGGCAGCGAGAGGGGCGCGAACAAACCAGAATGATAGCGGCATGCCGAAGCGTGTCATGACGATCCTTGTGGTCTGAATTCAACGGTGCTGCGCGGCTTTATCGCGCAGCACCGTTGAAATGATGGGTTGGGGGTCATTGATCTTTCCTCTTACCTACCGGGCAAAACGTCTGATTGACCACCACATAGATGGGTGGTGCGATCAGTTCAAAACCAATGACCGCCAGAAATACATTCCACTTGCTCACCTTGTAAATCAGTTCGGGGCGTTGGTCCTCTCCAAGGCCTACGCATTTCCCGAATTCCGTCTCGCTCGTACAGCCCCCCAACCCGGCAGTCAGCAAGGACGCGCTGGCAATCAGTCCCACATAGCGTGTTAGTTGTTTCATGTTCTTCGCTCCTTTAATCACCGTGGGCCGGTGCGCCTGTTACTTTCACGTTAGCCCGCTCGTGGCACCCACGATTTCTTGTTTGGCATACGGTCATACGCCCTCTCAAAGTGACCGAGGTACTCAGCTGCATCGGGGGCATGCAAGTACTGACGAATGACTTCCTTTCCCGAAACCGCCCGGTTGCGGTAGAAGCAAATCGCTACGGTTGGTGTTGATCCCCAGTCAGCAAGTATCTGAATGGCACCCTCATCGTTGCTTTGCGTAGGAAGATTCTCGGCGACCAGTCTAGCCATGGCTTGCGGAGCAGGCTTAGGTCGTTTCGATTCAGCAGCCTCGACGCACTCACGAAGGCCAGCACAGAAATTCTCCAACCCGTTAAGGTTCAGGAGCATTGCCAATGGAGACGCAGCCTTTTGGGACAGCTGGATAATCCAGTAACCGGGCCACGATGTTGTCATCATCTCAAAGCGCCAATCGCTAATCAGCGATTCAACTTCACTTGAGTCGGGTTCTATTGCGTGCGGGATCATGAATTTCCTTCAAGGGGCTACCGTGGGAGGGGCTGAGAGGATTAAGAGCGACGAGGTGTCAGCTTCGGATTTGACTTCGCGACAGGCTATCACGCGCGGCTGCTTATTCCCCCTCTGACCCGCCGAGCGAGGAAGGTTCGCCGGGGGAAGTCCGGGCGCGTTGTCCGACGACGGCCGCGCAGCGGCCGGCTAGTTTAGCGGCCGGCCCGGCGGGCCTTTCGCAGCGAGGGGAGCCCCGCAGGGCCGGGGAGGCGGGGAGCGTTTCTTTGGGTACTTTCTTGCCGCGCAGCAAGAAAGTACCTCGCCCGCCGAGGCGAGTCCCGGCAAGCTCACGAAACCAACAACCTGAAAGTCGGCTCTGGCGATACGGCCGCGCGGATAGCGTCGATAATGCCGGAATGAGCAACTCAGGGATTTCAGCTTGAACCACTATTTCACCACCTGCCCGCGAGGCCTTGAAACCCTGCTCGCGGAAGACCTCGCCAGTGCCGGCGGCAAGGACATCGCCACCGTTCCGGGCGGAGCCGGCTGCACCGGAGGCCTGGAAACCGGCTATCGCATCAACCTAGAATCGCGCATCGCGACGCGGGTGTTGTGGCGCGCCGCCCGCGGCCCTTATCGCAGCGAAGCCGAGATCTATCAGCTGGCCTACGACGTCGACTGGTCGCGACTGTTCTCCGTGGATCGTTCGATTCGCGTCTATGTCACGGCGATCCGTTCGCCGCTCAAGAGCCTTGAATTCATCACGCTGAAAGTCAAGGACGCGGTCTGCGACCGCTTCCGCGCCGAAAGCGGACGGCGGCCCAGCGTCAATACGAAAAACCCCGAAGTCCGCATTCACCTGTTCATCACCGAACAGGAAGCGACGCTCTATCTCGACACCTCCGGCGAGCCGCTCTACATGCGCGGTCACAAGCTGGCCAAGGTCGGTGCGCCACTCAAGGAAAACCTCGCCGCCGGGATCCTGCGCCTGTCCGGCTGGCAACCCGGCACGCCCTTGCTCGACCCGATGTGCGGCAGCGGGACCTTCCTGCTGGAAGCAGCACAGATCTGCCTCGACGACGCGCCGGGACTCTCGCGCGAGCCGGGAGATTTCGGCTTCGAGCATCTCAAGTCTTTCGACGCCGGCTTGTGGCGCAAGCTGCAACGCGCAGCCGCGGAGCGTCGCCGCGAGGCTGTTGCCCTGCCGCTGTTCGGCAGCGACGTCGACCGCGACGCCGTCGCCCGCACGCGGCAGAACCTTGCCGGTGCCGGGCTCGACGCTCTGGTCACGCTGGAAACCTCGGACCTGCTGAAACGCCCGGCGCCCGCCCCGTCGGGCGTGATGGTGGCCAATCCGCCCTATGGCGAACGACTGGGCAGCGAGGCAGAACTGGCGGCGTTCTACCCGCCACTGGGCGATGCGCTCAAGCAACGCTTTGCCGGCTGGAGCTGCTGGTTTCTCTCCGCCGACACGCGCCTGCCCAAACTGATCCGGCTGCAGACCTCGCGCAAGATACCGCTCTACAACGGCGCGCTCGAATGCCGGCTGTACAACATCGAGATCGTCGCCGGCGGCCATCGGCGCGGCAACTGATGTCGGCGTCGCTTTAACACGAAGCGCCGGATCGGAGTCCCTCGTAACAAACGCGCGCAGCGCGCCAGCTAGTAACCCCCCGTGAGGGGCGAGGCGGGAATTCGCGACGCATGCGTCGCGCCGCCGCAGCCGGCTGGCTGTGCAAAGCCAGCCGTGGGCCGCGTAGCGGAAGGGGGGCGGGCGACTATTTTGCTTTTAGTTACGGCCGCTGCGCTTAACGCCGATGATGCCGGCGTTAGCCTCCACTGAAACTTCGTTTTCGCGTGTTTAATCTGCCGCGCGTGAAACCCATCGCAATGAGCGTTAAACAATGTCCAGGTGCTGGATGCCGGCATTGCGATCCATGTCCTGCGACTGCTTGCTGTGCAGCTTGATCATCAGTCGCACTTCATTCATCGAGTCGGCGAAACGCAAGGCATCGTCGTAGCTGATGCGGCCTTCTTCGAAGAGATCGAAGAGCGCCATGTCGAAGGTCTTCATGCCGAGTTCCTTCGACTTCTTCATGATCTCCTTGATTTCGTGAACCTCGCCCTTGAAGATCAGATCCGCAATCAGCGGCGAGTTGAGCAAGACTTCCACCGCCGCGGCGCGGCCCTTGCCTTCCTTCACGGGAATCAGCCGCTGCGAGACGATGGCCTTGAGATTGAGCGAAAGATCCATCAGCAGCTGCGGGCGGCGTTCCTCGGGGAAGAAGTTGATGATGCGGTCGATCGCCTGATTGGCGTTGTTGGCGTGCAGCGTACCCAAGGCCAGATGGCCGGTTTCGGCAAAGGCGATGGCGTGTTCCATCACTTCCCGATCGCGAATTTCACCGATCAGGATGACGTCGGGCGCCTGGCGCAGGGTGTTCTTCAGCGCGATCTCCCATGAATCGGTATCGACGCCGACCTCACGCTGGGTGATCACGCAGTTGCGGTGGTCATGAACGTATTCGACCGGGTCTTCGATGGTGATGATGTGGCCGTAGCTGTTCTGGTTGCGATAGCCGATCATCGCCGCCAGCGAGGTCGACTTGCCCGAACCCGTGCCGCCGACGAACAGCACCAGGCCGCGTTTGGTCATCACCACATCCTTCAGCACCGGCGGCAGCTTGAGATCCTCCATTTCGGGGATCTGCACGTTGATGGTGCGCAAAATGATGCCCACACGCCCCTGCTGCATGAAGGCATTGACGCGGAAGCGGCCGATGCTGGCCGGCGAAATCGCTAAATTGCATTCCTTGGTCGCCTCGAACTCGGCGGCCTGCTTGTCGTTCATGATGGCGCGCGCCAGCTCCTGCGTGTGTTGCGAGGACAGCGGCTGCGTGGTGGCCGGCGTCATCTTGCCGTCGATTTTCATCGCCGGCGGGAAGCCGGAGGTGATGAACAGGTCCGACCCCTTCTTCTGCATCATCATCGTCAGAAGCTGGTACATGAATTTAAGGCCTTCGTCGCGTTCCATGATGTTCCTCGTCAATCAGTAATGAGCCGCAACGCGGCGATCTAACATAGTCACCTCCCCTTGAGGGGAGGATGGGAGGGGTGGGCGTTTATTCCCGCAAGGATAATTCCGGGCGTTAGCCCGGGAAATTATCCTTATTGGCGGCCTTGCTGCGCGCTTCGCCGGGAGAAATTATTTTTTTCTTGACCAGATCCATCAGGTTCTGGTCCAGCGTCTGCATGCCGAATTGCTGACCGGTCTGGATCGCCGAGTACATCTGCGCCACCTTGGCCTCGCGGATCAGGTTGCGAATGGCCGGCGTGCCAACCATGATCTCGTGCGCGGCAACGCGACCCTTGCCGTCCATGGTCTTGCACAGGGTCTGCGATATCACTGCCTTCAACGATTCCGAAAGCATGGCGCGGATCATTTCCTTCTCGGCGGCGGGGAACACGTCGATGATGCGGTCGATGGTTTTCGCGGCCGAGGAGGTGTGCAGCGTACCGAACACCAGGTGGCCGGTCTCGGCGCCGGACATCGCCAGCCGGATGGTTTCCAGATCGCGCATTTCGCCACCAGGATCACATCAGGATCTTCGCGCAGGGCGGAGCGCAGGGCGTTGTTGAATGACAGCGTATGCGGGCCGACCTCGCGCTGGTTGATCAGGCACTTTTTGGATTCATGGACGAACTCGATCGGGTCTTCTACCGTGAGGATGTGGCCGTACTCGACTTCGTTCTTGTGATTGACCATGGCCGCCAGCGTGGTCGACTTGCCCGAACCGGTCGGCCCGGTCACCAGCACCAGGCCGCGCGGCTGGTCGGCCAG
>JANMTA010000571.1:0-15140 GCA_031389965.1 Betaproteobacteria bacterium | reverse complement strand
CTCATGGATGTCTCCTGGGAATGATCAATGCACTGCCAGCCCGCAGCCAAACTCGTGCGCCGCATTTTGCAGCGCCTTGTCCAGCGTCCACAATTGCAGGCGGTCGATCAGTGCGGCGGCGAGCAGATGGCTGTCGACATAGCCAAGGCCACGGCCGGCCAAATGGCGCTCGGCAATCAGATGCATCACTTCGTCGTGGCTGGCGCAGTGGCAGCGACGCATCTGGTTGAACATGGCGAGCTTGGTCTGGCTGATGCCGCCGAGTACCATTTCGCCGACCACGTAGTCGTGCATCACCACGTCGCCCAGGCGCAGATGATCGACGATGGGCGCGTTTTTGTGGCGCAGGCAATCCACCCAGACCGACGTGTCGGCAAGGATTCTCATGGGCTCGCCTTCGAGCGCTTCCTGGCCCGATAGGGTGTCGCCGCTGGCTCCGAAACGAAATGAGGCGGCCGGCGGCGCGGCGCGGCAACGACGCCAGGTTCCGTGCCGGCAAGCGATGCCAGCCGCTGGGAGGCCAGACGATGTCGCATTTCCAGCAAAGCCTCGCGTAGCAGTTGGGAGCGGTCGCGGATGCCGCTGAGTTGTTCGACATCGGCCAGCAGTTCGTCATCCAGGGTGACAGTGGTTCTCATCGGAGCCTCCGGGGGTGGGCGGTAGGCATCAAATATAGCATCAAATGGTGCAAATCGTGATGCACGTCATGTCGTACCGGCCAGCGCCCGTCCGATCACCAGCCGCTGGATGTCCGAAGCACCTTCGTAGATCTGGCAGACGCGCACGTCGCGGTAGATGCGCTCGACCGGAAAATCGCTGACGTAGCCGTAGCCGCCGTGGATCTGGATCGCGTCCGAGCAGACCTTTTCGGCCATCTCGGAAGCGAACAGCTTGGCCATCGAGGCTTCCTTGAGGCAGGGCCGGCCAGCGTCGCGCAGGGCGGCGGCGTGATGCACCATCTGCCGCGCCACTTCGATCTGCGTCGCCATGTCGGCGAGGCGGAAATTCACCGCCTGGTGTTCGAAGATCGGCTTGCCGAAGCTCTCGCGTTCATGGGAGTAATGCAGCGCTGCCTCGAAGGCCGCTCGCGCCATGCCCACCGCCTGGGCCGAGATGCCGATGCGGCCGCCTTCGAGATTCGACAGCGCGATGCGGTAGCCCTGTCCCTCGGCTCCAAGCAGGTTTGCGGCCGGGATGCGGCAGTTTTCGAACAGGATCTGCGCCGTGTCGGAAGCATGCTGCCCGAGTTTTTCCTCGACGCGGGCGACGATGTAGCCAGGCGTGTCCGCCGGCACGATGAAGGCCGAGATGCCCTTCTTGCCGGCGCCCGGATCGGTAACGGCGAAGACCACGGCGACGTTTGCGTTCTTGCCGGTGGTGCTGAACTGCTTGACGCCGTTGAGCACCCAATGATCCCCGTCGCGCACGGCTTTCGTGCGGATCGCCGCGGCATCGGAGCCGACATGCGGCTCGGTCAGGCAGAAGCATCCGAGCCATTCGCCCGTGGCGAGCTTCTTCAGGTACTTTTCCTTCTGCGCATCCGTGCCGAAGGCGTTGATCGGGCCGCAGACCACGGAGTTCTGCACGCTGATGATGGTCGAGATGGCGCCGTCGCCGGCGGCGATTTCTTCCAGCGCCAGCGCCAGCGAAACATAGTCGAGGCCCGCGCCGCCCCATTCTTCCGGCACCACCATGCCGCAGACGCCCAGTTCGCCCAGCGCGCGCAGTTCCTCGCGCGGGAAGTGGCAAGTCCTGTCCCACTCCGCCGCCTTGGGCGCAAGTTGCTCGCGCGCAAAATCGCGCAGCATGTCGCGGATCTGTTCCTGTTCGGGTGTCAGCAGCATGGTCAGCACTTGTCCTCAAAAAAATGCGGTCCCCAAGAGACCAAAGACGCGCTGACCCCATAAAAAGACCCGCCCCCACCCGTCCTCCCCCTCGCGGGGGAGGTGATTGTCTTGCTCGCTTCGCTCGATATCACCCGGCTCTCCTTCGAAAGGTTTCCGTTACGTCAGCTCGATGCCGACGGCGGTGGCTTCACCGCCGCCGATGCAGAGGCTGGCGACACCGCGCTTTTTGCCTTGCTTCTTCAATGCGCCGATCAGGGTGACGATCACGCGCGCGCCGGAGGCGCCGATCGGATGGCCCAGGGCGCAGGCGCCGCCATGAACATTGACCTTGTCGTGCGGCAGCTTGAGGTCGTGCATCGCGGCCATGGTCACCACGGCGAAGGCTTCGTTGATTTCCCACAAATCGACGCTATCGACGCTCCAGTTGTTCTTCGTCAGCAGCTTTTTCATGGCGCCGACCGGTGCGGTGGTGAACAGTCCGGGCTCCTGGGCGAAAGTGCTGTGGCCGACGACGGTGGCCACGGGCTTGAGGCCCAGTTTGGCAGCGGTCGAGGCGCGCATCATGACCAGCGCCGCCGCGCCGTCGGAAATCGACGACGAATTGGCGGCCGTCACGGTTCCATCCTTGCGAAACGCCGGCTTCAAACCTGGGATCTTTTCGAGCTGGGCCTTGAAGGGCTGCTCGTCCTTGTCGATGACCGTGTCGCCTTTCCTGCCGGACACGGTGACCGGGGCGATTTCCCAGGCAAAGCTGCCGTCGGTATTGGCCTGCTTGGCACGCGTGGTCGAGGCGATGGCGAAGGCGTCCTGCGCCTCGCGGGTGAACTTGTAGCTGCCGGCGCAATCCTCGGCGAAAGTACCCATCAGGCGTGCCCCGCCTCTCTCATCCCTTGCATAGGCGTCTTCAAGGCCGTCGAGGAACATGTGGTCCTTGACCTCGCCGTGGCCCAGCCGGAAACCGCCGCGCGCCTTGGGCAGCAGGTAGGGTGCATTGCTCATCGACTCCATGCCGCCGGCGACCATGACATCGACGCTGCCGGCCAGCAGCATGTCGTGGGCGTACATCGCGGCACGCATGCCGGAACCGCACATCTTGTTCACCGTGGTACAGCCGGCCGCCAGAGGCAACCCGGCGCCGAGGCTGGCCTGGCGTGCCGGCGCCTGGCCCTGGCCGGCGGGCAGCACGCAGCCCATGATGACTTCGTCGACCTGTTCCGGCTGGAGGCCGGCGCGCTCTACGGCGGCCTTGATGGCGACGCTGCCAAGCTGGGCGCAGGTGAGCGAGGCGAAGTCGCCCTGAAATCCGCCCATGGGAGTGCGGACGGCGGAAACGATCACAATGGGGTCGGCAGGGTTTGCAAACACGGGTCTTCCTTCAGAGCAAGGTTGAAAGCGCAATGGCGTAGCGGCCGGGAAGCTGGTCGGCGGCGTTGACGGTGATGTCGAGATCGCGCATCAGACCATCCTTGAGACCGTAGATCCAGCCGTGGATGGTCAGGGGCTGGCCACGCTGCCAGGCATCCTGCACGACGTAGGTCTGACAGACGTTGGCGACCTGTTCCAGCACATTGAGTTCGCACAGCCTGTCGTGCCGCGCCTCCGGCGGCAGGCTGTCGATTTTGAGCAGGTGCTTGGCGCGCACGTCGCGCACGTGGCGCAGCCAGATGTCGACCAGGCCGACGCGCGCGCCGTCGAGCGCGGCCTTGACGCCACCGCAGCCGTAATGGCCGACGACCATGATGTGCTTGACCTTGAGCACGTCGACGGCGAACTGGATCACCGACAGGCAGTTGAGATCGGTATGCACCACGACGTTGGCGACATTGCGATGGACGAAAACCTCGCCCGGCAGCAGGCCGACGATTTCGTTGGCCGGGACTCGCGAATCCGAGCAGCCTATCCATAGCAGCTCGGGCGTCTGCAGATGCGAGAGCTTTTCGAAATAGCCCGGATCGACCTCGCGCATCTTGTTCGACCAGGCGCGATTGAAGTCGAACAAGTGGTGCAGGCTGCGGTTGTTGATCGCGTCCTCGGACCAGTTTTCGAGGTCGAGGGCGAGAAACTGCGTGCCCTCCACGGCCGTCTGGTAATAGGCGGGAGCCTCGTCGAAGCCCAGTTCGCGGTAGAGCTTGACGGCGATGCGCATCGCCGGCAGCGTATCGAGCAGGATCTTGCGATAGCCGATCCGGCGCGCGTCACGGATGGCCGCCAGCGCGAGGTCGCGTCCGACGCCAAGGCCGCGGAATGCCGGATCGACATAGAGTCGCTTGAGTTCGCAAACGCCCTCCGCCAGAGGCCGGATGCCGACGCAGCCGGCGCCGCGTTTCTCTCCATGTTCATCGATCACGGCGTAGAACAGGCGTCCCTCCGGCGCCGCGTAGCGTCCGGGCAGGGTCGCCATTTCCTCGTCGAAATTCTGGTAGCTCAGGTCGACACCCAGCCAGGCCGCATAGTTGCGGAAGAACTGGCGCACCTGTTCCAGTTCGGCGACATGCTCCGCGCCAAGCACGCGAATCGCCGTGCCGCCGGCGCCGACTTTTGTTGTCGATTCAGACATTGAAAATCAAACAGGTGGTGGTGGCGTGGGCGTAGAGCTTGCCGTCGGCATCGACCAGCTTGCCCTCCGCCGTGCCGATCTGCTTGCCGGCGTGGATCACGCGGCCTTCGGCGCGTACCGGGCCGACGCGGTCGGTCAGCGCGCGGATGTAATTCACTTTCAATTCGATGGTGGTGTAGCCCTGCCCTGCTTCGAGCGTAGACTGGATGGCGCAGGCGACGCAGGAATCCAGCAGCGTGGCGTGAAAGCCGCCATGCACCGAACCGATCGGGTTGTAATGACGATGCTGCGGTGTGCCCTGAAACACCACGCGCCCCTTCTCGGCTTCCACGAGGCAGAAGCCCAGGGTATCGCTGATCGGTGGCCGCGGAAATTCGCCGGCGATCATTTTCTGGAACAGTTCCAGTCCCGAGCATTCGCGCAGGTTTTCCAGCGTCAGCCCGCCGGTGCCGGGAGAACGCGCCAGCACTTCGTCGTACAGCTTCTGCCACTCCTGGCGCTTTTGTGCGCTCATCACACGGTCTCGTTGTAGAGCTCGCGGCCGATCAGCATGCGGCGGATCTCGGAGGTGCCGGCGCCAATCTCATAGAGTTTGGCATCGCGCCAGAGGCGGCCGGCAGGGTACTCGTTGGTGTAGCCGACGCCGCCCAGGGCCTGGATCGTCTCGCCGGCCATCCAGGTGGCCTTTTCCGCGGAGTATAGGATCGCGCCGGCCGCATCCTTGCGCAGCGTGCGCGCGTGGTTGCCAGACCCGTCGCCGCGATCACAGGCCTTGCCCACGGCATAGACGTAAGCGCGGCACGCCTGCCAGGTCGTATACATGTCGGCCAGCTTGCCCTGCATCAGCTGGAACTCGCCAATGCTCTGGCCGAACTGCTTGCGCTCGTGGATAAAGGGCAACACCACATCCATGCAGGCCGCCATGACGCCCAGAGGCCCGCCGGAAAGCACCGCGCGTTCGTAATCGAGGCCGGACATCAGCACACGGGTGCCGTTGCCCTCGCCGCCGAGGACGTTCTCCACCGGCACTTCGCAGTCGTCAAAGAACAGCGGATAGGTGTTCGAGCCGCGCATGCCGAGCTTGTCGAGGTGCTGGCCCTTGCTGAAGCCCGCAAAGCCTTTTTCGACAATGAAGGCGGTCATGCCTTTGGCCCCGGCACCGGGGTTGGTCTTGGCATACACCACCAGCGTGTCGGCATCGCCGCCGTTGGTGATCCACATCTTGGAACCGTTGAGGACATAACGCTCGCCTTTAAGCTCGGCTTTCAGTTTCATCGACACCACATCCGAGCCGGCACCGGATTCCGACATCGCAAGTGCGCCGACATGGTCGCCCGAGATCAGCTTGGGCAGGTATTTCATGCGCTGCGCGTCGTTGCCGTTGCGACGGATCTGATTGACGCAGAGATTGGAGTGGGCGCCGTAGGACAAGCCGACCGAGGCCGAGGCGCGCGAAATTTCCTCCATGGCCACCATGTGGGCGAGGTAGCCCATGTCGGTGCCACCGTATTCCTCGCCCGCCGTCATTCCGAGCAGGCCCATGTCGCCGAACTTTTTCCACAGGTCGGCGGGAAACTCATTCACCCGGTCGATTTCCGCGGCGCGCGGCAGGATCTCCTTCTGCGCGAAAGTCCAGACGGCGTCGCGCAGCATGTCGATGTCTTCGCCGAGGTCAAAATTCAGTCCGAGCATTATTTTTCCTTTTTGGGGTGCATGGTCATCAAAGTCTGCTGCATGGTGGCGCAGTGGGTGGCCTTGCCGTTCTTGATCGCATACACCTCGCCGCGCGCGATGACGAGGTTCCTGCCGGATTTCAGCACCTGTCCTTCGGCAACCATGAATTCGCCGTCGGCTGGCGCCAGCAGGTTGAGCTTGAACTCGACAGTAAGGACTTCAGCCCCGGCCGGCATCAGGGTGAGTCCGGCATAGCCACCGGCGCTGTCGACGATGGTGGCGGTAACGCCGGCGTGGAAAAAGCCGTTCTGCTGGCTCAGGTCCTCGCGGTAAGGCAAGCGGATTTCGCAATGCCCGGGAGCGAGGGCAACGATTTCCGCGCCGATCAGTTTCATCACCCCCTGACGGGCGAAGCTGCCGCGCACCGTCGCCTCCCAGTCGGGATTGCGCGGTTCATGAATCCTGCTGGCGGGACGTACGGTATGGGGCATCATTCCTCCGGCCGATAGCGCGCATGGTAGTTGACGTTGACGTCAACGTCAACTACCTGCGCTATCCTGAGCGGCGTTTTCGTTGATGGACGGGTTGCGGCGCGATTTCGTCGGCCTTCAGCATCTCGCGGCATTGGCGCTCGAAACGGGATATTTCCTTGAGTACGGCCTGAATGTCGTTGCGTTGCTGCTCCAGCGCCGCGCGGCGCGGGAGCAGCACGTCGAGGAAGGATAGCAGCTGCGTCGACTCGTCCTCGACCGTGTCGTACATGTCGATCAGCTCCTTGATCTCGGCCAACGACAGCCCCAGGCGCTTGCCGCGCAGGGCCAGCTTCAGGCGCGTCTGGTCGCGCTTGCTGTAGATGCGGTTGCCGCCTTCGCGCGCCGGAGAGACCAGGCCGTGGGATTCCCAATAGCGGATGGCACGGGTCGTCACGCCGAAATCACGGGCCAGTTCGGTGATGGTTTGGGTATCGTTCATGATGAGAGACTGACATGCGCTTTATGCTGCAGTGCACATAAAGTCCCGAAAATTGGATATGATGGCAGACCGACAGTCGACAAGTTAAGCAGATTTCCCCCCACGATGCAAAGAGACGCGACTTGAACGCTCCCATCGCCTACCCGCACGAGACCGCCCCCGCGCCTGGCACGGCTGTGCCTGTCGCGCCCGGCATCGAATGGCTGTGCATGCCACTGCCGTTTGCGCTGAACCACATCAACCTGTGGTTGCTGGCTGACGGCGCGGGCCATGCGGCGGTCGATACCGGCTTCGCGCTCGATCCGGTCAAGGAAGCCTGGCAGTCGGCGCTGGCAGGACGGCGCCTGACGCGCTGCATCGTCACCCACTGCCATCCCGACCATCTCGGTCTCGCCGCGTGGCTGGAGCAGGAAACCGGCGCCGGGCTGTGGATTGCGCAGGGCGAATATCTGGCCGCGCACATGATGGCCGAACAGATCGCCGGCTACGCGATCTCCTCGATGGTCGAGTTCTTTCGCCGCCACGGCCTCGATCAGGCGCGCATCGATGCCCTCGTCGCGCGCGGCAACGGCTACAAGCGCGGCGTACCGGAAATTCCCGCCACCTTCCAGCGCCTGTTCGCCGACCAGTTGCTGAAGATCGGCGACCACGAATGGCGCACCATCGTCGGCCACGGCCACGCCCCGGAACACATGAGCCTGTATTGCGCGGAACTCGGCGTGCTGATTTCCGGCGACATGCTGCTGCCGCGCATCTCGACCAATATTTCGGTGATGGCCAGCAATCCGTATGGCGATCCGCTGGGGCAATTTCTCGATTCCATCGACGGCTTTCGCGTGTTGCCGGAGGCCACGCTGGTGTTGCCCTCCCACGGCCGACCCTTCCGCGGTCTGCACGCCCGCGTCGATCAACTGCACGCCCACCATGCCGAACGTTGCGAGGTGCTGCTGGCCACCTGCAAAGACAAGGCCTGCACTGCCGCGGAACTGCTCGCCGTGCTGTTCAACCGCGAGATTCCCGACCCGCACCAGACCATGTTTGCCATGGGCGAAGCCATCGCCCATCTGAATTACCTGGAATACGCAGGAAAAATGCAGCGCACAGAAAAGAACGGCCTGATCCGCTTTGTCAGCAGTTAACCCAAGGAGTTGCCATGTCCGCACCGGAAAACAATAATCTGCCCGATCCCAAGGATATCGCCAGGACCTACGCCGAGGTCGCGCAGCGCGCCTCGAGCCTGATCTCGGCACACACGAAACGCCAGATGAAGAAGGGCGTTTCCACGCCTACCGACGAACTGGGCATCGCGCAGGCCTTCATGGACATGATGGCGCACATGCTGGCCAATCCCTACAAGATGGCGCAAGCGCAGATGAATCTGGTGTGGGACTATTTTTCGCTGTGGCAACACTCCATGCTGCGCTCCATCGGCATGGGGGGAGCGCCCGTGGCAGCGCCGAAAAAGGGTGACAACCGCTTCAAGGATGCGCACTGGGAGGAGCATTTCCTGTTCGACTTCATCAAGCAGAGCTATCTCATCAGCGCCCGTCACATTCATGACGCCGTCAGCAACGTGGAGGGTCTCGAAGACATCTCGAAGAAGAAGGTGAATTTCTTCACTCGCCAGTTCATCGATGCGCTGTCGCCCTCCAACTTCGCCGCGACCAACCCCGAAGTGCTGCGCGAGACGGTCAGGAGCCACGGCCAGAACCTGCTCAATGGCTTCAACAACCTGCTGCGCGACATCGAGGAAGGCGACGGCCAGCTGCGCGTCAAGATGACCGATCCGTCCGCCTTCGAGATGGGCAAGAACGTCGCCACGGCAAAAGGCAAGGTGGTGTTCCAGAATGAAATGATCCAGCTGATCCAGTTCAACCCGGCCACCAAGCAGCAGTACAAGCGGCCGCTGCTGATCGTCCCGCCCTGGATCAACAAGTACTACATCCTCGATCTGCGCGAGAGCAATTCCTGGATCAAATGGTGCACCGACCAGGGCCACACGGTGTTCGTCATCTCCTGGGTCAATCCCGATGCGAAGCTGGCAGAAAAGACCTTTGAAGACTACGTGGCCCAGGGCTCGCTGGCAGCCATCGACGCCGTGTGCCGGCAGACCGGCGAATCGGCCCTCAATCTCATCGGCTACTGCCTCGGCGGCACGCTGCTCGGCTCGACCATGGGCTACATGGCGGCGAAAAAGGACAAGCGCGTCGCCTCGGCGACCTTCTTCGTTGCCCTGCTCGACTTCTCGATCCCCGGCGAACTCGGCGTTTTCATCGACGAAGGCCAGATTGCGAGCCTGGAGAAGAAAATGGAGCAACGCGGCTACCTCGAAGGTTCGGAGATGGCCGGCACCTTCAACATGCTGCGCTCCAACGACCTGATCTGGTCCTTCGTGGTCAACAACTACCTGATGGGCAAGGATCCCTTCCCCTTCGACCTGCTCTACTGGAATTCCGATTCCACGCGCATGCCCTACAAGATGCACAGCTACTACCTGCGCAACATGTACCTCGACAACAAGCTGCGCGAGCCCGGCGGCATCACCCTGCTCGACACGCCGATCGACCTCTCGAAGGTCAAGACGCCTTCCTACTTCATTTCCACCATCGAAGACCACATCGCGCCCTGGCGCGGCACGTATCTCGGCGCCACCGCACTCGGCGGCCCGGTGCGCTTCGTCCTCGGTGGCTCGGGCCACATCGCCGGCATCGTCAATCCGCCGGCGGCCAACAAGTACGGCTTCTGGACCAATGAGGCGAAGGCGCGTCCGGAAACCCCGGATGAGTGGTTCGAAGGCGCCAAGCAGCACGAAGGTTCCTGGTGGACCGACTGGCAGAAGTGGGTTACCGGCCTCGACAATACGAAGGTGCCGGCCCGCGACCCTGCCAAGGGCAAGCTCAAGGCACTCGAAGACGCGCCCGGTTCCTTCGTCAAGTTCCGCCTCGACAGCCAAAAAAAGAAGAAGTGACCGGCGTTCCTGCGGAACGAAAAGCGGGCGCGGAGTCGCAAGGCTCCGCGCCCGCTTTTTCGTCGATCACGGCGCGGCGCGTGGTGCTCGACACCAACGTACTTGTATCGCTCTATGTGTTCGCCGACAGCCGATTCGCTCCGTTGCGGGCACGGATCGAAAGCGGCGAGTGGCAGGCCGTCACCAATGACGCCTGCTTCGGCGAGTTCCGCCGCGTGCTGGGCTACCCGATGTTCGCCCTGACCGGAGAACAGCAGCAGGAAGCGCTCGCTGCCTACAGCGCCTTTGTCACGCAGTTTGCCGGGCCACTCGCCGATGTCAGCATCAGCCTGCCGCGCTGCAAGGATCGCGACGACCAGAAGTTCCTCGAACTGGCCCGCGACGGCAAGGCCGAGTTGCTGGTGACCGCGGACAAGGCCCTGCTGCGTTTGGCGCGGCGCGAGCGGTTGCGCGGCCTGTTCCGCATCCTTACCCCGGACGCAGCGCTCACGGAAACCTGAAGCGCTCCACGGCATGCAAAAAGTCGGCGCTGGCGGAACGGCGAATGCCGAAGCGGCAGCCGCAGCCCGGCGCTCAGATCAGGATGTAGCGGTGCTGCCGTGTTTCGTTCTGGACCGCCGCGACACCTTCGCCGGTCGGAAAACGGACGATGCAAACCACCCAGCGGCGACGGTCGCAGACCAGCAATTGCGGCAACAGGTCGATCTGGTGAACCGCGTCCTGGGTGCCGGCGACGGCCTTCTCGCCGGCGCGCACCTGGAAATGCTCGGACGGACGCTGCAGCCAGGCGATCAAGCCTTGCAGCAAGTTGTCGGGCTGCAATTCGTCATCAGCCAGAACGGGCTTCCCCTTTTCGCCGTCCGCAACCGGGAAATCCTTGCGGTTCTCGATGTTCCAGGCCTCGCGGGGCAAACTGCCGGGCTTGCGCAACTTCTGGATGTGCTCGCCATAAGCGGTGACCACGCGCAACAAAGCCGCGGTGCGCAATCCCTGGCGCGCAGCCGGTTCGTTCGCGGCGAGCGTGCGCAAGGTGTGGTCATGAAAACCCAGGTCAGCGCCGGCTTGCCCGGAATCCGGCTTGCGGCGGGCGCCAAGCAGAGCGAAGACCTCTTTCTGGTCGGCGCCGGCGAGGAAAGCCAGAGGCTGCTTGACATCCCGACTGCGACCGATCCCGTGGGCGATTTCCTGTCGCGTGGGAAACAGCGCATGGACCAGCGGATGATGGGTGTACTGCGCGGCGGCAATGTCGAAGGGGCCGGGAATTGCCGCGATCTGGGCGTCGAAGTACTCGACCGCGGCATTGATCGCCGGCGCCAGGCGGGCCCAACAGTCCGCCGAGCCGACCACCTCGAAGCCGAGCACGGTCACCATCTGGCGGATCACCGCATGCGTGTCCGGCAGGGCACATGTCACCGCCGGCGCCTGTTTCAGGAGACTGTTGAAAAACCCCATGTTTCTTTTCCTGGACTTGTTTTCCCGCTGTTACGGGGTCTTGTTGTGAGACTTGATGAACTGAAACACTTCCAGTTCGAAGGCGGCACGTGCGACAGGATTTTCGATCTCCCGGCTCAAGGCCTTCACCAGTTGCGTCGCCATCGGTGTTGAACGAAGGGCGCGGTCGACCAGGGCGCCGGCAAAGGGGCCGATGTCCGTCGCCAGGCGGCGCTTGACGAATGCGACAAAGGCCGGATCATTGCTTGCCAAACTAAGGCCTGCGCCCGCCTGGGCGACCCCCGACGCACCAAACACGAGATGACTCAGGCCTTCGGCTCCCGCCGCATCGCTCATCGCCTCGAAGCGGAACGGCAGATCCGCCAGCTTGGAGGCCTGGGTCGCAAAATCGCGGGTCGCCATCAGGCTGCCGCTGGCCGGCGCGCGGCGCAAGGCACTCTGCGTGGCGCGAATCGCGGAGCCGGAAAAACTCACCTGTCCGTCCGCTTCGGCACGGAAAACGACGCCGTAATTGACTATGGCGCGAAGCCGCAACGGCGGCGCCGCCCCGTCGAAGCCGGCAACCGCAGCGGCGGTGCGGTTCAAAGCCTCGGTGACCGCCGCCTCGGGAGCCAGTGTCAAGGTGAGATTCGGCTTGCCGGCTTCGTGCGTCACGAAACCGAGTCCGCGAGCCGCTGTCACGACCTTGTCGAAACTTTCCTGAACCCCGCCCTCAAGCGAATCCGCACCCGCGATGTCGAAGGCGATGACCGTCGTTGATACGGGTGCGCTGACTGGTGACGCCACGGTGTCACTATCCTCCGGGATTCATGGGCCAAACGCCGCCCGAACAGCGACTAGGCCAATTTTTAATATTATAGACTTTAGATATATTACCCGACCAAGGGATTCTTTGGGCACGACCCGGCCGCCTGTCCCTGTAGACCATTCCGCTGCCCGCACGGAAGTCTGGCAGTCCATTCGCCAGATTTTCCGGAATCGCTCATGCTATGCTTCACGGCTGAAAAATCAGGCGGAGAACAGCCATGAAGCTGAGGGGCAAATTCAATTCAATGCTGTTGGTGGTGTTCGGACTGGCGCTCGGCGCCTCCGGCTATCTTTCGCACCGGCAGCTCAACGACAATGCCCGCGCGGAAGTGCTGTCGAACGCCAGCGTGCTGATGGAAACCATACTTTCCGCGCGCACCTGGGCGGTCAACGAGGTCGGACCCAACCTGCGCGAAACCGGCGACGAAGAGGAAATGCTCATGATGGGCGTGCCGTCCTACGCCGCCGACAAGGTCATGGAGGCGGTGTCGAAGCGCTACCCCGACTACGGCTACCGCGAGGCCGCCCTCAACCCGACCAACCTCAAACATCGCGCCGCCGACTGGGAAGCGAAGATCATCAATTCCTTCCGCAGCGACCCCGCCAAGACGGAGGAATGGGGGGTGCGCCAGACCGCCAAAGGCCCCGTGCTCTACCTTGCGCACCCGATCCAGATCAAGCAGTCGGGTTGCCTCGGCTGCCACACCACGCCGGAAAAATCGCCACCGCAGATCGTCGCGAAGTACGGCGCCGAAAATGGCTATGGCTGGAAGCTCAAGGAAATCATCGGCGCGCAGATTGTTACCGTGCCGCTGGCGGTGCCGGTCGAAAACGCCAATCGCATGTTCATTACCTTCATGACCACCATCACCGGCGTTTTCGTGCTCGTCTTCATCCTCATCAACATCATGCTGAACTCGCTGATCATCAGCCGGGTCGGCGTGATGGCGAACATCGCCGACGAGATCAGCAAGGGCAACTTCGAGATGGGCGAATTCGACGAACAGGGCTCGGACGAAGTCGCCCAGCTCAGCGTCTCTTTCAACCGGATGCGACGCAGCCTGGTCAAGGCCATGGAACTGTTCAGTGGTCAAGGCACCTGAGGTCAAAGCCATGAAACCGGCATTCACTCTACGCTTGGCTCGCATCGCCGTCACCACGCTGTCACTGCTGGCGCTCACCGCGCAAGCACAGACCGCGGCACCGGGACCCAAGTTGTTCCAGCAGAAGCAATGCAACCTGTGCCATTTCTACGAGGCACGCAGCACCGCGCCGTCCGTGAAAACCATGAAGGCCACGCTGAAAGGCGATCCGGCAAAAACCTCGGCCGCGATTTCCGCCGCTCCCAGTCATGCCAATGAGCTGAAGACCGTCTCGGCGGCCGAAATCCGCGCCATGTCGGAGTGGTTGGCCGGCGCGACCTTCGAGGAACAGGCCGCCGCCGAAGCCGCCAGGCCGAAGCCGGGCAGCCCGGAAGCCAAGCGTCAGGAAGCCGCCAAGGCCAAGGAGGAAGCTGCGGCCAAAGCCAAGGCAGCCGCGGACGCCAAGGCCCAGGCGAAGAAAGACGCCGAAGACAAGGCCAAGGCAGCCGCCGACGCCAGGGTGCAGGCCAAAAAGGACGCCGAAGACAAGACCAAACAGGCGGCCGAGGCCAAGGCGCTGACAAGCAAGGATGCCGCCGCCAAAGCCAGGCAGGAAGCCGACGCCAAGGCGCAGGCGGCACGCGACGCCGAAGCCCAGACCAGGCGGGAAGCCGCCTCCAGGCAGGAAAAGGAAGCGCTGGCCAAGCGCGAGGCGGATGCCAGGGCGCGCAAGGACACCTCTGCCCTTGACGCGATCAAGCGTGAAGGCGAAGAAAAGGCCCGCCGCGACGCCGAGGCGCAGGCCACGGCGAAACGCGAGGCCGACGCCCAGGCCGCAAAGCGCGAAGCAGAAGCCAAAGCCAAACGTGATGCCGATGTGCTGGCCGCACAGAAGCGTGAAGCCGAGGAAAAGGCCAAGCTCGACGCTGACGCGAAGGCCAAAAAGGAAGCCGAAGCGCAGGCCACAAAGAAAACCGAACCCGCCGCCAAGGCCGCCGAGCCTGCGACGAAAGCCGATGCCGCGAAAACCGACGCCGCAGCCCCGGGCGGCAAGAAGAAACTCGCCTATCGCGACGGCTCCGACCTGCCGCCCTGCGCGGCGCCGACCGGCGCCCCCTTGGGAACCGTCGACGAAGCCGCCGCCAAGGCGATCATCGAGCGTGTCGGCTGCCCGCAATGCCATGCCTACGTGCAGAAAAAAACCGGGCCGCCGATGAAGAGCATCCAGGAGAAGTACAAGGGCGACTGGGAATGTGTCGTCGCCCGCCTGACCAAAAACAAGACGCACAAGGAAGAAGGCGTCACCGACGACCTCAAGGGCAACGAAGTCAAGATCGTCTCGGACTACATCGCCACCCGCAACAAATAGTCCCGCGCCGCTGCGGGACGCATTCCTCACCGTCCCTTTTCGTCGCACAGGGCCCTCCAGGGTCCTGTCGCGGGCATGTTTCGTGTGATTTATCATGAAAATCACCTAATCCAATGTTCATGAACGGTTTTAAATTTAGTCGTGGATCGCGCTTCGGCACCGGCATCGTGTTGTGAAAAAGAAACACTTTGACCCCAGGCACCGCTCGGGTGCACTACGAAATTAGTTGTCAGCTCGACAAAAGTCTGTTTGAATCAACACAAAGCAGAATTTTAATAATGTTGTTTGTAAAGATTGGCGTGAAATCCGCCAAGCCTGGAAGCAAACTCCACCCGGGAATCGGGCAAACGCATCGCCGGAACGAGACAGACCTATGAACCAGACAATCCAGAAATGTCGCGCAGTTGCCGCC
>JANMTA010000481.1:0-1735 GCA_031389965.1 Betaproteobacteria bacterium | reverse complement strand
CGTCGCCGGCGGCGTCTTCGCTGCCCTCAAGCACCTTGTAGTCCCAGCGGCAGGAGTTGGTGCAACTGCCCTGGTTCGGGTCGCGATGGTTGAAATAGCCGGAGAGCAGGCAGCGCCCCGAGTAGGCGATGCACAGCGCCCCGTGCACGAAGACTTCGAGTTCCGTTTCCGGACATTCCTGGCGGATCTCGGCGACTTCGTCGAGCGAGAGTTCGCGCGACAGGATCACGCGCGACACGCCGATGCTGCGCCAGAACTTTACGGCGGCGTGGTTCACCGTGTTGGCCTGCACCGAGAGGTGGATCGGCATCTGCGGCCAGCGCTCGCGGATCATCATCATCAGCCCCGGGTCGGCCATGATCAGGGCGTCGGGCTTCTGCGCCATGACCAGCGCCATGTCCTCGAGGTAGGTCCTGAGCTTGGCGTTGTGCGGCAGGATGTTGCTGACCAGGTAGAACTTGCCGCCGCGCGCCTGGGTTTCGCGGATGCCGGTGGCAAGGTTTTCCAGAGACCCGAAATCGTTGTTGCGCACGCGCAGGCTGTAGCGCGGCTGGCCGGCGTAGATGGCGGTGGCGCCAAAATCCAGCGCGGTGCGCGCCATAAGGAGCGAGCCGGCCGGCGCCAGCAGTTCGGGGGTTTTCATCAAAGAGTTGGCGCCGGCGCCGCGGCGCGGTAATCCGCGGTTGCGCGTCCGGTCGTCGCCCGTTCGGCTTCCTGCCCGGCTTCGCGGACGTCGGCGGCGGTGACTTCCGCGCTGGCCAGCCACGGTCCGCTGCTGCGCCGCTGAATGAACGCTTGAGGCAATCCATCCGTACTGCCCGTGCGACCTTCCATGAAATCTGTCTCCTTTGCGCTGCATCGGCCCAGCGCGGCGCGGTACAAAAAGTCTATTGCTTCACGAGGCGCGGCGCACCCGGCGGCTGGCAGGCCATTGCGGCGGGGAACGCTTTGCTTGGCGTCACCCATATACCCTGCAAACGGTACTCCTTGCGCAGGACAGGCAAGGCGCGTTCGTCGTCAACGTGGCGGCCAGCAGGGTTGACTATACCGGGATGCGTTTCCCGCAAAGTGGCGTTGCGAGCGATATCGATTGCGCCCGCGCTTTCGCCGCTTTTGACAAAATAACCCCACAGGGCACCGCTGCCGAGCGGCCATTCAATGGCGTAACGCCCGGGGTCATCGACGGAGAACACAAAACGCGTTCTCGCCGTTTGCTGACCGTTGCCGCTTGCAATATAGCTCAGCGCCACAGCGTATTTCCCGGCTTCCTTGACCTCAAGCGGGAAGGTCAGCGTCAGAGTTTCGTATTTTTCCGGGAAATCGATGCCGTGGCCTTCCGCTATGCGGAACGAACTCTGGCAGGATAGCTCCGCGACAGGAGTCCCCGCCGTGACGCTTGCGGCGATGCGCGCGCGGGCTTCCTCGATCGCCGCAACGACGGCCGCTGGGTCCTTGAACTCGTCCTTGAACTCGGCTTCCTCGCGCCGATATTTTTCCGTCGCCGCGCGATTCCCGTGCATGTTTACTTCATCGAGAACGGGAACAATGACCAGCCATATCGCAGCTCCCGTGCCTGCGCACACGCCGAACGCCCGTTTCCATTGCCGCGTGATCTTCCACGCGACCGCGAAAACAAGCGCGTAGGCGAGCCACTGACTCGCGTAAAGATAGGCCATGGCGACGCCGAGTCCGGCCAGGAATCCCTCGCCAGGCGGCACGATGATCTGGGTGATCT
>JANMTA010000374.1:0-2104 GCA_031389965.1 Betaproteobacteria bacterium | reverse complement strand
GACGGCCCGCAGGAAACCCATGATGGTGCGAAAGGTGGTGCTTTTGCCCGCGCCGTTCCTGCCGACCAGGCATACCATTTCACCGGCGCGCACTTCGAGCGAAATTCCGCGCAGGATCCGGCTGCTCTGGATGTCGACGACGAGATCACGAATCGCGAGCATCTATATCCCCTGTGGTCTCTTGCCGACGATCGCGGCGACGATCGCCGCGTCGGCAAAAAACTCGTTGGGCGCAAGGTCAGCCAGCACGCGGCCTTCCTGCAGCGCGACGATGCGGCTCGAATACTCGGCCACCAGGTCCATGTCGTGCTCGATCAGGATGATGGCCTTTACGCCGGCTTTCTTGGTCGCATCGACCAGCGTTCTCATGATGCCGTGTTTGTCCCCGGTTGAGACGCCGCTGGTGGGCTCGTCGAGCAGGATTACTTCAGGCACCAGCGCGAAGGCGCTGGCGATGTCGAGCAACTTTTTCTCTCCCTGAGAGAGCAGCCGCGCCTCGCTCTCGAGCTTGCCATCGAGCCCGAAGATGGCGGCAACTTCGCGTACCCGTTGGCGCACCGCGCCGTCGCCGGACAGACTCGCGAACAGCCTCAGACTTTTGCTGGTCTGCGATACCACCGCGGTGGCGATGGTTTCGGCTACAGTCAGCGCGGGGAAGATGTGCACCAATTGGAACGCGCGCGCCATGCCCAGTTTCGCCAGCAGTACCGGTCCGATTCCGGCGATATCCTGCCCTTTGAACTCGACCCGGCCCGAGGTCGGGTGCAGCAGTCCGGTGAGCACGTTCACCAGCGTTGTTTTTCCCGCGCCGTTGGGACCGACGATGGATACGAACTCGCCTTCGCTCACCTTGAACGAGACGTCGCTGAGCGCGACGAACTTGTCATAGGCCTTGGAGACGTTATGGGTCTGGATCAGCACACTCATGGCCGCGCTTTCCGCGAAAACAGGCGCGTACCGAGGTCGCTTGCGAGTCCCATCAGTCCGCGCGGAAACAGCACCACCATCAGCAACAGCACGGCGCCCATGAAGAAGCGCCAGTACTGCGTCGCCGACATCAGCTGGTCCTGCAACATGATGAAGGTGAATGCGCCCAGTATCGGTCCGAAGAAGTTGGCGAAGCCGCCGAGCACCATCATGAAGATCATGTTGCCCGAGTGCGTCCAGTAGGCGAGTTCCGGATCGGCAAGCCCGGTGGGGATGGCGAGCAGAGCCCCGCCGATGCCGCAATAGCAAGCGGAGATCAGGAACGCGTAGAGACGGAAACGGTGCACCGACACCCCGAGATACTCGGCCTTGCGCGGATTCTCGCGCAAGGCGCGCAAGTGCAGGCCGAAGGGTGAGTGCACGATGCGCCACATCACAAAGCCGGCCGCGATCAACAGCACCAGGCAGTAGTAGTAGTAGGGGCCGATGAGGTAGGCGGTCTTGTCCAGTTCAGCGTGCTCGCTGCCGAGCAGCGTGGGGCGCGTCACGCGCATGCCGCTGTCGCCGCCGGTGATGTTGTAGAACTTGAACAGGAACGAATGGAACAGCATGCCGAAGGCGAGCGTCAGCATGCCGAAGAAGATTCGCACGTAGCGCACCGAAAGCAGCCCGACGGGGAGGGCGATGACGGTCGCGGCAAGTCCGGCGGCCAGCAATACCAGCTCCAGGCTCCTGATTCCCAGCTTGGTCGTCAGCACCGCGGCGGCATAGGCGCCAATGCCGACAAACATCGCGTGGCCGAAGGACAGCAGCCCGGTGTAGCCGAATAAGAGATTCAGGCCGAGGAGCGCGATGCCGTAGGCAAATGCGGGCAGCACCAGCGTGGTGTAGTAAGGCGATGCCAGCTGTGGCACGAGCAGCAAAACGACCAGCAAAATGGCGAGGACGACGTTGCGTTTCATTCCTGCGGCTTTCCAAACAGGCCTGCAGGCCGCAGGATCAGCACCAGGATCACCACCAGGTAGATCGCCAGCATTTCGAGTTCGGCATAGAAGGTGATTGCCGCAGCACGCATCAATCCAACCACCAATGCCCCGGCGAGCGCGCCGCGCATGCTTCCCAGGCCGCCGATCACCACTACCGCAAACGCTTCCACCACCAGCTCCACCGACATGTC
>JANMTA010000345.1:0-2167 GCA_031389965.1 Betaproteobacteria bacterium | reverse complement strand
CTGGGCAGCGGAGTACTCGGCGCGGCCTTCGCCGTGGCTGACCACCACGGGCAGTTTCGAGCCGGCCATGCCGCCCAGGAAAATCGACGCCGACGACGAAATCTCCACCATCACCACGCGCGCCTCGAACTGCTCGCTGCGATTGCGCTGGAAAGTCGGCCAGTCCTCGGCGCCGGGGATGATCGGGGCGAGGTGGGCCATCATCTGGCAGCCATTGCAGACCCCCAGCGCAAAGCTGTCGGCGCGACCGAAGAAGGCGGCGAACTCGTCGCGCAGGCGCCTGTTGAACAGCACCGACTTGGCCCAGCCCTGCCCCGCGCCGAGCACATCGCCGTAGGAGAAACCGCCGCAGGCGGCAAAGCCCTTGAAGTCTGCCAGATGGACGCGGCCGGTCTGCAGGTCGGACATGTGCACGTCGTAGGGAGCGAAGCCGGCGCGCTCGAAGGCAGCCGCCATTTCGACATGGCCGTTCACGCCCTGCTCGCGCAAAATTGCGATTTTTGGCCGGGCACCGGTGGCGACAAAAGGTGCCGCCGGCGCGAACTTGATTGAAACCGACAACCCTGGGTTCTCGGCGTCGAGCAGCGCATCGAACTCTTCCTGGGCGCAGACCGGGTCGTCGCGCAGGCGGGCGATCTGGAAACTGGTTTCGCTCCAGGTGCGCTGCAATTCGCTGCGATGAGCGGCGAACACCGCCTTGGCATTGCGCCAGATGCGTACGGCATCCGCCGTGTTGGTGGTGCCGATGGCATGGCTGCAGGCGCCGAGGCCGGCATCGCGCAGGGTCTGCATCACGGCAGTGCGGTCGGCAAGACGAATCTGCAGCACGGCGCCGAGTTCCTCGGTGAACAGTGCGGCGATGATCCGGTCGCGCAAGCGGCCGGCGATCTGCGGAAAGCGCTCGCTGCCGTCGACATCGTTCATCAAGGGGTCGTAGCAGAGCCCGTCGAGGTTCAGCGAGACGCCGACATGCGCGGCAAAGCTCATTTCGCAAACGGTGGCGAACAGGCCGCCGTCGGAACGGTCGTGATAAGCGAGGATTTTTCCACCACGGTTGAGCGTCTGGATCGCGCCGAAAAAACTTTTCAGCAAGGCGGCGTCGACATCCGGCGCCGCGTCGCCCAATTGACCCGACTGAGCGCCATACACCTGCGCCAGCGCCGAGCCGCCGAGGCGATTGCGGCCCTGGCCGAGGTCGATCAGCAACAGTTCGGTTTCGCCTACTTCCGCGTCGGGCCGCAATTGCGGGGTCAGCGTGCGGCGCACATCCCCGACCGCGGCGAAGGCGGTGACGATCAGGGACAGCGGCGCCGTGACCTGCTTCGCGGCGCCATCTTCATCCCACTTGGTGCGCATCGACAGCGAATCCTTGCCGACCGGAATCGAGACGCCGAGCGCCGGGCAGAAGTCGATGCCGACGGCCTTCACCGTGTCGAACAGCGCCGCATCCTCAAAGCCGTGACCGGCCGCCGCCATCCAGTTGGCCGAGAGCTTGATGCGGCCGATGTCGCCAACATCGGCGGCCGCCAGGTTGGTCAGCGCCTCGCCCACCGCCATGCGGCCCGAGGCCGCGGCGTCGAGCAGGGCCAGCGGGGTGCGCTCGCCCATGGCGAAGCACTCGCCGCGCAGCGTGTCGTAGCCCATCGCGGTGACCGCCACGTCGGCCACCGGCACCTGCCAGGGGCCGACCATCTGGTCGCGCGAGGTGAAGCCGCCGACGCTGCGATCGCCGATGGTGACCAGAAAATTTTTCGAGGCCACCGCCGGCAGGCGCAGTACACGCAGCGCGGCCTCCTTCAGCTCGATGGCGGCGACATCCAGCGGCGGCATCGACACACGCTGCCGACGGGCATCGCGATGCAGCTTCGGCGCCTTGCCGAGCAGCACTTCCAGCGGCATATCCACCGGCTTGTTGCCGAAGTGATCGTCCTTGACCGTGAGCTGGCCGTCATCGGTGGCCACACCCAGCACGGCAAAGGGGCAGCGCTCGCGCTCGCACAGGGCGCGGAATTCGTCGAGGCGCTCGGGCGCGATGGCCAGCACGTAGCGCTCCTGCGCCTCGTTGCTCCAGATTTCGCGCGGGCTCATGCCCGGCTCCTCGCTGGGGATCGCGCGCAAATCGAACATCGCGCCGCGGCCCGCATCATGCGCAAGCTCGGGCATGGCG
>JANMTA010000344.1:0-8020 GCA_031389965.1 Betaproteobacteria bacterium | reverse complement strand
ACCCACATGATGATGCCGGCGACCAGGGTGGCGGCCGTAAACGTGACGGCGAATCCTGTGGTGGCCAAGGCCTTCATGATCGCGGCAGGCAGGTCGCGCAGGACCGCCATCTCCTCGCGGATGCGGTTCATGATGTAAATGGCGTAGTCGATGCCGACGCCGATGCCGACGGCGATCACCGGCACGGTATTGATATTCACGCTGATGTTGTTGATGCCCATGTAGGCATAGGTCAGGATGGTGGCGAAGATCATCGGCAGCACCATCAGCCAGCCGGCGTGCAGCGAGCCGTAGAAGGCCATCACGAACAGGAAGCTGAGGAACAGCACCAGCGGCACGACGAGCCGGTTGTCATCGAAAACGGCATCGTTGATCGCGGCATTCACGCCGATGACGCCGCCGCCGAGCAGAATCTGGAAGTCCTTGACACCCAGGCTCTGGACTTTGGCAATGCCTTCCCGGGCCAGGGCGACGGCGCGCTGAATGGTTTCCGCCTGATGGTCCTTGTAGAAGAACACCATGTTCGCATCGGTTCCGTCGGAATTAAGAAATTCGTTCAGCGCCCCCGGAATCGGGCTGCCAGCCATGTAGGCGAACATCAGGCCGCCGACTTCCGCTGCCGTATCGGGAATCTGGTACCAGCGCGGCTCGACGTTGTGGATCAGGCCATTGACATTGGCGATCAGGGTCGGCAGCGACTTGACGCCTCCCAGGCCCGGGTCGTAGAGCATGTGATTCTGGAAGGCCTCCATGGCGTGCAGCACTTCGGGGCGCTTCAGTCCACCCTTGTCGGTCGTGCGGGCGACGATGTAGAGCTCCTCCGAACCCGGGAAACGCTCGTTGATCGCCTTGGACGAGACGTTGTAGTCGTGCTTGGGATAGAGCAGGGGCGAGCCCGGTTCGGCTTCGCCGATCTTGACCTTGACGGCGAAGATGCTGCCGGCGGCCATGAGTACTGCAAAGACGCCGAGAATGGCCAGCGCGCCGGAGCGGCGACCGGCCATGCTGATCACGCTGACGATCTGGTCGCGCAGGATGCCGAATTTGTTTGTGGTCTTCCTCGGCTGGGGAAGCAGCAGGAGCAGCAAGGGCACCACCAGCAACACTGTGAAAATCACGGAGAAAGCCCAGAATCCCGCGTAGTAGCCGAGCTTGATGTTGATCGGCGCGGCGCCGAGCGCGATCACCAGAATGCCGACCGCGTCGACGACGATGGCCAGGGAGCCGGGACGAAACAGATCGTCGAAGGCATTGCGCGCAGCCTGCTTCGAATCGAGGGTGATGGCAAGTTCGCCGTAATAGCGCTCCACCAGCTGAATGCTGTGGGACATGGCGCGCGCCGCGATGAGGAAGGGAATCACCAGGTTGAGCGGATCGAGGTTCCATTTCAGCAGCGATATGAAACCCAGGCCCCAGATCGACGACAGGACGATGCCGAGCAGCGGCAGGAAGACTCCATAGAAACAGCGGAAGTGGATCACCAGCAGCAGCACCATCAGTCCCATGGTGTACAGGAATATCTGCAGTATCTGCGGCAGGTAGGTGTACACCCAGCCGATCAGGACTGGCTGACCGGTGGCATAAATGCGGACACCGGGGCTTGCCGCTTGGGCGCGTACCTTCTGCAGTTCCTGGAAGGTCTTGTCGTAATCGAGATCGCCTTCGTTCAACTGCGCCTTGATCAGCGCCGCCTTGAGGTCGGGCGAGACCATCAGGCCGTATACCCGCGGGTTGGCCATGACGGACTTCTTCAACTGGTCGAGTTCCGCGTCGCTGAGGTTGGTCTTCGATGCTTCGTAATAGGCGACCGAGTTCAGTTCCCCGGTCTCGGTCAACCAGACCTTGCGCGCCGTGCGGTGGGTAAGACTCGACACCAGGTTGTGATTGACGCCGGGCAGACTGTCAATGTCCTGGGTCAGCTTGTGGATGGTGGCGAGCGTCTTGTTGGTAAAGATCGTGCCGCTGTCGACCTCGACCGAGACGACAATCTGGCTCGCCCCGCCGAAGGTATCGCGGATCTCGTTGTGCAACTGGATGTAGGGATGTTTTTGCGGCAGAAGGTCGGCAAACTCGGAAAAGATCTTCAGCCCTGGAATCTGCAGCGCAAAAAAAACGGTGACCAGCAGGATGGCCCCGAGGATTGCCTTGGGCGCGGCGAAGATCAGGTTTTCGACCTGGTGCAGCGCGTGGGTAATCTTGTGTTTCATGTCGGGCCTTGGTTATTGTTTGGCTGTCGGGGCGGCTGTTTGCGCTCCGGGTGAATACAGCTGCAGCGTGCCCGCGCCGCCGGCGATCAGCATTCCCTTGTCGCCGAGCGAAAGCGCGGAGCGCAGGTAAGGCGCCGGGCGTCCCTCGATCAGGCTCCATTCCCCCGCCGCAAGTTTGAGCACGAGGCCATTGATGCCCATGGCGAACATTTCGCCCTTGTGTTTCACCAGCGCATACATCGGCGCCCCCACTCCGCCTGGTTGCTTGACCCAGTTGTTGCCACCGTCGGTGGTGTGCAGGATGACCCCCGCCAGCCCCGAGACCCATCCGGTACGGGTATCCGTGAACAGCGCCGCGTGCGGGAAAAAGTCGTTGGGGATCTTTTTGCCCTGCTGCCAGCTGTTGCCGCCATCCTTCGTCGTCAACAGAATGCCGAATTCACCGGTAATGATGGCGTTGTCAGCATCGAGGAACTGGATCGACATCAGGATGGCGTCTTCGCCGAAGTCCTGTGATTTCCAGTTCGCTCCCTTGTCGGCGCTCGACAGCAAGGTCGTCCGGCTGCCGACGACCCAGTATTGCCCTCTGGAGTCGCAAGTGATGGCCAGCGGATTGGCCTTGGTCGTGAGCTCCCGCGCGTCCCATTTACTTGCCGCCGGGTCGGCCACCCAGACTTTGCGGTAGAAGTCGAGCGCTGCCCACGAACCGTCGGGACAGGCAACGACGCCGATCAGTGAGGAAACGCCCGGTAGCACGGTGCGCTTCCACGTCGCTCCCTCGTTGTCCGAACTGAGGATAGCCCCATGGCTGCCGACGCCGACCAGCACCTTGCCGTTGCCGGCGATTGATTGAAACTGGTCGGAACGCAGGATAGGTGCCTTCTTTGCCGTCGCAACGGCCTCCATGTTGGCCACCACGTTGCAGCCGGTAAGCGCGAAGCAAAACGCAAGTGCCGAGAATAATTTCATCTGAACCGCATCCCCCTTGTGGCAAAGCACTATCTGCCGCCCTTTTGTCATTCCCGCTGTGCCGCTCGACGATCAATCTCCGGCGCCGAACCAACCTGCTGGCGTACGAGCATGTTTGATCACCGCCCACCTGACGCAAGGTCCGGGCCACATGCATTGGTGCACTGCGATCGATCGACAGCAATCCAAGAACAAGAATGCCTAAATCGACCGCAGCGTTGGAATTCCGCATTCGGCGTCGCCGCAGCAAAGATGCTTTTTGCAAGCACCGGCCCATCACATTTCTGGCTCGATTTCCCCCAATCGACCATTGCTCATTTGATCAAAATTCGCCTCAACAGTGATCTGAATTGATCAATGCGTAAACTCCGAAAACCTGCGCCAGGTGCTCGAGAAATCGGTTTTTTTGCAACGAAGGAATTTCATCGCAAAGTGATTGACATTCCGTGAATCTACTGTATACAGTGTCCCGTATCCCGTATTTTTTTCCATGTTTCCTTGCTCGTGAAGACTTCCCGAGGACTCCTGAATGCCGCATATTTGTGCTCAGACGTGCGGCATCAACAAGGCAAATCGGCGGCCTGATCGGCCTCCTCCGAATAAATCATAAGCAGACGTGCAGCAAGGACTTTTCGAACCACCCAAAACGATATTCAAGGAGACGAGAAATGAGCCAGACCCGCATCATGCTGGATGAAAAAGAGATACCCACCCACTGGTACAACGTGGTTGCCGACATGCCCAACCCGCCCCTGCCGCCGCTGGGGCCGGACGGCAATCCGGTGGGCCCGGAAAAGATGCTGGAGATTTTTCCCGGAAACATTCTCGAACAGGAAATGAGCACGGAACGCTGGATCGAAATTCCGGAAGAGGTGAGGGAGATTTACAAGCTGTGGCGGCCAACCCCCCTGATGCGCGCGCACCGTCTGGAAAAGCTCCTCGGCACGCCGGCCAAGATCTTCTACAAGTACGAAGGCGTCAGCCCCTCCGGTTCGCACAAGACCAACACCTCGGTACCGCAGGCCTATTACAACAAGCAGGCCGGCTTCTCCCGCGTCACCACCGAGACCGGTGCCGGCCAGTGGGGTTCGGCAGTGTCATTCGCCGGGCAGATGTTCGGCATCGAAGTCCGCATCTACATGGTCAAGATCAGCTACGAGCAGAAGCCCTATCGACGCTCGATGATGCAAACCTGGGGCGGCAATGTCTTTCCCAGCCCGACCAACATGACCCAGGCCGGCCGCGAGGCCCTGGCCCAGGACCCGAACAACATGGGCAGCCTGGGCCTGGCGATTTCGGAAGCCGTCGAAGAAGCCGCCTCGCGCGCGGACACCAACTACACGCTGGGCTCGGTGCTCAACCATGTGCTGCTGCACCAGACGGTGATCGGCCTTGAAGCCAAGAAGCAACTGGCCATGGTGGGCGAGTACCCCGACATGGTCTTCGCCCCCTGCGGCGGCGGCTCGAACTTCGGCGGCATCGCCTTCCCCTTCCTGGCCGACAATGCGGCGGGCAAGAAGGTCCGCCTGGTCGGTGTCGAGCCGATTTCCTGCCCGTCGATGACCAAGGGCATCTATGCCTATGACTATGGCGATTCCTCGGGCTACACGCCCTTGATGAAGATGTACACGCTGGGCCACAATTTCATGCCGCCGGGCATCCATGCCGGCGGCTTGCGCTACCACGGCGAATCCCCCCTGGTTTCCCAGCTTTATCACGAAAAGCTGATCGAGGCCGTTGCCGTGCCGCAAGTAGCCACGTTTGCCGCCGGCGTCCAGTTCGCCAAGGCCGAGGGCATCATTCCCGCACCGGAATCCTGCCACGCGATTCGCGCGGTGATCGACGAGGCGCTGCGCTGCAAGGAATCAGGGGAACCCAAAACCCTGCTCTTCTGCCTCTCGGGACACGGTCACTTCGACATGGCATCCTACGACCGCTATCTCTCCGGCAAGCTCGAGGACTTCGACTATCCGAAGGAACTGGTGGATGAGGCCACGCGGGATTTGCCGAAGGTCGACTGGCCGAAGGCCGCCTGAGCCTGAATAGAAACTGAAGACCGGTCCACAGAAAGAGAGCGTAAGCTCTCTTTTCTTTTTTCTCCGGAGCACACCTCGGTGACCCCAATCCCTTTCGAATGCGACAAGCTGATCCGCTTTCATCACTGCGATCCGGCCGGGATCGTGTTTTACCCGCAATACTTCGTGCTGTTCAACGAACTGGTCGAGGACTGGTTCAATCAGGGCCTGGGCATCGATTTCGCCCGCTTCCACGTCGAGGACGGCATGGGCGTGCCGATGGGCAGCATCAGCTGTCGCTTCCTGTCGCCGAGCAAGGTCGGCGAGATGCTGCGCCTGTCGCTGTCGGTGAACCGTATCGGCACGAGTTCGCTGGAATTGAACGTCACCGGCAAGTTTGGCGACGCGGTACGGGTTCAGGCCACCCTCACCGTCGTCCTCGCCTCGCTGAAAAACCACCGCTCGGTGCCGATTTCCGCCGACATGCGCGCCCGCCTGGAACGCTACGTGGTGCCGCCCCCCGGCTGATTGTTCTTCGCCGCAAGTTCCAGCAGGGCGCGCTGGAATTCGGCGATTGAATCCGCAGTGATTTCCTCGCCGCATTCGTAGCAGTGCGCGCCATTGGTGCGATCGACCCAGCGGCAGCCGCAGTGGTCGCAGGCGAGTTCCGGCGCGCCGCGGGGATTGTAGAAAATCATCGGCAGGCTCCGAGAAAGGCCAGCCCGAGGGATTCGAGGAAATCTTCGTAGCCGGCGTCCTGCAACTGGGCCTTGTTCCTGAACACGAAGAACATGATGTTGCCGCGCCGGATCAGGCGCTTGATGGTCTTCAGCATGTCGCCGCCCAACTCGGCCAGCATCGTGTCCATCGCCTCCCGGTCGGCCACCAGCAGAAGGTCGACACGCGTCGAGGACATCCCGGCAAAACGCTCGATGCGCGCCGACATGCCGCCGTTCTCGATCTCCCAGGCCATCAGCGGCACCTCGGTCGCCACCACTTGCACGCCTTCCAGGCGTTTGCCGGGCAGGATACCGGACGCTTCGCGTGAAACGAAACCGATCCGTGAACCGGAATCCATCTCGACGAACAGTTCGCGCTGGCGGTCGAGCATAGCCTGCCACAGGCTCATGTCGCCGAACATTTGTTCCGTCGCATCCCTAACTGTAGTCATCAATGTTTGGGCGTTGCCAGTTCCAGGGAATCGATGAATTCGAGCACGCCCGAGGCATCGAGCTCGTCGCGCTGGTGCAGGACGAAGGGCTTGATGTCGAGCCGTCGCACCAGGTGGGACATGATCGCCGTGCCGTCAGCGCCGACTTTCTCGATGGCCATGTCGCTCATCACCAGGAGCAGGCCCCAGTCCGCGGGATAGCCACCGTCGAAGGCCACCGGGCCGGTCGGCCGGGCGTGGCTGCCAGGCCACCAGAGCCAGGCCTGCCCATGCTTTGCGGCATGGTCATCGGCACCGATGAAAGCGACCGCGAGCGGCGGCCCTTCGACCTCCATGACTTCGGGCATCCGTGCCAGCAGGCGCGACCAGCGCTCGGAGTCCATTCATGCGTCCGGAATCACCGCCGTCGCCTCGATCTCGACTTTCGCGCCCTTCTCGACGAAGCCGGCGACCTGCACCGCGGTCATCGCTGCACCGTAGGTGCCGATGATCTCGCGGAATACGCGACCCAACTCCTTCTGCGACACGTCATATTCGTCCTTGTCGCCGAGGTACCAGGTCATGCGCACGATGTGTTCCGGTCGGGCGCCGGCCTCCGCCAGAATCGCCACGATATTCTTCAGAGCCTGCGCAGCCTGACCCACCAGATCGTCGGCATGGAACTGGCACTGCCCGTCCCAGCCTACCTGCCCGGCGACAAACACCATCTGTCCGCGCGGGGCCACCACACCATGGCTGTATCCCTTGGCATCCATCCAGCCCGGCGGCAGCAGTTTTTTCATTTCGATTCTCCTTGATTGGTTTGGCGCAGCCTGAAGCGTTGCAGCTTGCCGGTTTCGGTGCGCGGCAACGTAGCGACGAACTCTATGCTTCTTGGATACTTGTAGGGTGCGATGCTCTGCTTGACGAAGTCCTGCAGTTCCTTTGCCGTTTCCGGCGTCGGAGCATTGCCGGGGCGCAGCACGACTATGGCCTTGACGATCTGGCCGCGTTCCGCGTCGGCGGCGCCGATGACGCCGCACTCGGCGACCTTGGGATGCCTCAGCAGCGCGTCCTCGACTTCCGGCCCGGCGATGTTGTAGCCGGCCGAGATGATCATGTCGTCGGTGCGCGAGTGATAGTGAAAATACCCGTCGCCATCCATCGAGTAAGCGTCGCCGGTGTAGTTCCAGCCATCATTGACGTACTTTGCCTGGCGCTCGTCGGCGAGATAACGGCAGCCGGTGGGGCCCTTGACCGCCAGGTTGCCGACCTCGCCCGTCTTCGCCGGCTTGCCTGCGTCGTCCATGACGCAGGCAAGGTAGCCGGGCACCACCTTGCCTGTGGCGCCAGGGCGGGCCTCCTTTTCATCGGCAGAGATGAAGATGTGCATCAGTTCCGTGGCGCCGATGCCGTCGATCATCTCGATGCCGGTCGCCTCCTTCCACAGCGCACGCGTCGCCGCCGGCAGGGCCTCGCCTGCGGAGACGCATTTCTTCAGGCTGCTGCCGCGCAGCGGCGCGGCGAGCGCGGCGATCGCGCGGTAGGAGGTCGGCGCGGTGAACAGGATGGTCGCCTGGTATTTCAGCACCGCATCGACCAGGTCCTGCGGCCCGCCCTGCTCCAGCA
This sequence comes from Betaproteobacteria bacterium, assembly GCA_031389965.1. Lineage (GTDB taxonomy): Bacteria > Pseudomonadota > Gammaproteobacteria > Burkholderiales > Rhodocyclaceae > Sulfuritalea. The sequence goes on along the minus strand of JANMTA010000344.1, from coordinate 50 downwards.
ATACCGTCGAGGCGCCGACGCTGAGCGGAAACAGCAGCAGGCCGCCGAGA
>JANMTA010000341.1:0-1579 GCA_031389965.1 Betaproteobacteria bacterium | reverse complement strand
CCTTCCGTGCACAGGGAATTCCTGTTTCCATGCATCGCCGCGCGGCGAATCTGATGGCAGCTCGTTGCGAGAACTGCCTAAAGACACTGCGCCGCCAGCTCGGTGAAACGGTCATGAGCGGCACGGCGATGTTCAAGCCCGGCATCGAGTTCGAGGCTTCGCACACGATTGATCTGATCGGACGACCGCTTGAGGTCCTTTATTTCGGGCACTCCAGCGGTCCCGGGGATATCGCTGTTCTCGATACACATTCGGGAGTTCTCTTTGCCGGTGGACTCATCGACAACCTGCGAATTCCCGATGTGCAGGACGGCGATCGTCCCGGCTGGCTCGCAGCGCTCGGCGTCCTCGGTCGATTGCCGCTCACAGCCATCGTTCCCGGGCATGGCCCCGCCGGCCCGGCGAGCCTTGTCGATTCCGTCGGGCGCTACTTGACCGACCTTGAGCGCCACATCGCCGGTTTGCTACAGGCCGGTGTTCCGCTGAGCGGGGTCGCGGAAGCCTCTGCGCTGCCGGCGTTTTCGCATTGGGATCGATACGACAATATTCATCTTCGCAACGCCTCGATCGTGTACCTGCAACTGGAACGCGAATCCATGTTCAAGTAACAGAAGGGGATACTGCAGATGCGCATCACCATCCTGACCCGACGCCGACTTTTCCTCGCCGCAATTGCGGCATGGCTCGGCCTGAGCGCCCCGGGTGCAATTGCCCAGGCCGGAGGCCTTCCTACCAACGTCAAACACACCGATTCTTCACCCGAGTGGGAACAGTTGCGCGAGAAGCTGTTCCCCGGTCGCAGCATGGAGTCGGCCGCAAGCATGGTTCAACTTTTCGTACCCTTGCGCGCGGCCTACGGTGCCTCGGTCCCGGTGCGGATCGTCTCCAAGCTGCCACAGAACGCGGGCTTGTATGTCAAGAAAATCACCTTGCTGGTCGACAAGAATCCATCTCCCGTATCGGCAGTGCTCGAACTCACGCCCGAGCTCGGACAAGCCGACTTCGAAACGCGCCTGCGGGTCGACGAGTACAGCCATATCCGCGTCGTGAGCGAGCTCTCAAACGGCGAATTGCATACGGATTCCCGCTATGTAAAGGTATCCGGTGGCTGTTCGGCGCCGCCGAATCGCGACCAGTTACACAACATCGGCAAAACCATCCTGAAAATACCGGAAGGCATCAAGGCCAACGAACCCACTCCCGTGGATGTGCAGGTAGTACACCCGAACGATACGGGTTTTGAAATGAATCAGATCTCGCTGCTCTACATTCCAGCGCACTTCGTCCGCTCGATCAGGGTAAGTTACGCGGGGCGCCCTCTTTTTGACGCCGAGCTGGATTTTTCGATCAGCGAAAACCCCGCCTTCCGTTTCAACTTCGTCCCTAACGCCGGCGGCGAACTCAAGGCAGAGGTTGTCGACTCGAAGGAGGGTCGTTATGGCACAACGCTTCGAGTCCCCTGAGGCAAAGGCCGGAGTCTCGGCCAACGGAAAAACCAGCCGCAGTGCAATTTTTCGGCGGTTTATAGTCGCCGCCGGTTTGGCCACGTTGCTTGCCATGCCGGCGCAGGCCGGAATTC